>JAIRKH010000022.1 GCA_031260245.1 Treponema sp.
CTTTCGACGGCTTTGCGCCAGCCCGCAAGCAGGGACGCCCGTTTCTCCTGGGACATATTCGGGAAAAATTTCACGCCGCTTTTCCACGTGGAGCGGATTTCGTCAACGCCGGACCAGAAACCCTCGGTTATACCGGCTAGGTAAGCCACGCCGAGCGCGGTAGCCTCTCGAATAATTGGCCTGTTAATAACCGTTCCCATGACGTCCGCCTGAAATTGCATGAGGAAGCCGTCTCCGCTTGCGCCGCCGTCAACCTTTAACTCAAGAGTCTTCGAATCCGTGTCTTTTTCCATTGCCTTGAGCAAATCATAGCACTGATAGGCGATGGATTCCTCAGCCGCGCGTATCAGGTGGGCGCTCTTGGTTCCTCGGGTTACGCCGACTATGGTCCCGCGCGCGTACATATCCCAATAAGGAGCGCCTAGCCCGGTAAAAGCAGGCACCAGATAGACGCCGCCGGCGTCAGGGACCTTGCTCGCGTAATACGCCGCATCCGCGGCTTCGTCTATGAGTCGCAATTCGTCTCGCAACCACTGCATCACCGCGCCCCCGATAAAGACGCTCCCTTCAAGCGCATACTGCACTTTCCCCTCGAGACTCGCGGCTATGGTTGTAAGCAGACCGTTTCCGCTTTCACACGCGGAATCCCCCGTGTTCATCAGAAGGAAACAGCCTGTGCCGTAGGTGTTTTTCGCTTCGCCTTTCTCAAAACAGCATTGCCCGAACAGGCTTGCCTGCTGGTCGCCCGCGACGCCGCTTATGGGAACGGAAACGCCTTGAATATTCATCTTGCCGTAAGCGCAGGCGGACGGACGCGCTTTCGGCAAACAAGCGCGGGGAATATCAAGCGCCTCCAAGAGAGTATCGTCCCAGTCGAGCTTGTGAATGTCAAAAAGCATAGTCCTGCTTGCGTTGGAATAATCGGTCGCGTGAACCGCGCCGCCAGTGAGCTTCCATATGAGCCACGTATCAACGGTACCGAAAAGTATATCGCCTTTTTTCGCCTTGTCTCGCGCTCCTTCAACGTTATCCAAAATCCACTTGATTTTCGTCGCTGAAAAGTAGGCGTCAGGCGTCAAACCAGTCGTTTTCTTTATATAGCTGTCCAGTCCCTTTCTTATCAAGTCGTCGATAATACTCGCCGTGCGCCTACACTGCCACACGATGGCGTTGTAAATGGGTCTGCCCGTGCGTCTATCCCAGAGAATGGTGGTTTCCCGCTGGTTCGTGATTCCCACAGCCGCGATGTTGTGGGGAGAAATATCATACTTGGCGAGTAATTCCATCATCGCTCCGTATTGAGACGAATAGATTTCCATTGGATCGTGCTCAACCCATCCTTCCTTCGGATAGATTTGCGGGAATTCCCTCTGTTCCATGCCGACGACGTTCTGCTCCGCGTCGAATAATATGGCGCGCGAACTGGTCGTTCCTTGGTCTAACGCAAGAAAGTATTTTCCTTCCATAATTTTCCTTTTATAAGACGGTTTGTTTGCAAACAAATTCTATAGCTCGAATATCTCATGCAACAACAGCGTCGCGGCTTGCGCCGCGTTGAGACTCTCTATATCGCCCGTCCCAGGAGCGCGGACGAGGCGGAGGCACTCTTGCTTCACTTCCCTGGGTAACCCGGTTTCTTCATTACCGATGACCACGGCGAAACCCCGCTTTGTTTCAATTTCCCGCGCGATGACGGGTATATCGCGGACGCGCCAGAGCCCATGCGGGTCCGCTCCTATGGTGATAAGCTTCTTAGACGCGTCTCTCAGGAACGCCGTAGTGTCTGACACTTTTTTGACCGTAACGTATTCCATACCGCCTTCGGCCACGCGGTAGGCGGAGGTCGTCAGACCGGCTTCGGAAGCCGCGTTTCCTATCACTACTCTGCGGACCCCGAAAAACGCGGCCGAGCGTACCATCGCGCCGAAGTTGTGGTCGTTGCCGACAGAATGTAATACGAGTCCTGTCGCGCCTTTTCTCGCCCATTCCTCAAGGTCGTCCCGCGTCAGGCTTTTCACCGTCGGCGCTATAATCATCGCCACAACGCCTTGATGACGGTTGCTCTTGCAGATACGCTCCAGTTCCGCGTCGTCGCACACCTTATATGGTCTTTTCCGCGCGGCCAAATCCTTGCATACCTTGGTGAAAGACATAAAACGATCCTCTCGCAAAAAAAGCCTGTTTATGGTTTCCGGATGAATCTTTCCCAACGTGAAAACAGCGTTAAAACCGCAAACAGCGAGTTCTTCAGTCAATTTATTAAGCATATTCTTATCTTAACAGAAATATAAAAAAATACAAGAGCAAAACTATTTGCTTTTTCGGAAGGCGTTTTAAAAGATAGTTTAGGCGTTGACGAAAGAACGAGCCTATGATAAGCTAAAGTTATGAAATTCACCAACGGATATTGGCTTACAAGAGACGGCGTGGAGCCGCACTACGCGGCGCACGTCGTAGAGATAGAACGACGGGACAAGGAACTAGTCGTCTATGCGCCCGACCGCATCGTCAGAACCAGAGGGGACGCGATCGGCGCTCCTTTGCTGACCGTCCGATATTCCAGCCCTATGGAGAATGTCGTCAAAGTACGCGTAAGTCATTTTGAAGGCGGCATAGTCCGTCGTCCGGATTTCGAGCTTTCTGAAGAAGCGGACTGGACGCCTGACATAAGCGTCGACGCCCAGGGCGCGACGCTCCGTTCAGGCGGACTCTCGGTATTCGTTGAGCGCGCGGAAAGATGGCGTAACTCCTTCTTTGGAGACGGCAAGCTCCTTACCAGAAACGAGGCGAAATCCACTGGTTATATGCTCGTCAACGAGCAGCGCCGTCTAAAGAAATTCGTCAAAGAAGAACTCTCCCTCGCGGTCGGCGAATGCGTCTACGGTCTGGGAGAGAGATTCGGGCCGTTCGTGAAAAACGGGCAGACCGTCGATATCTGGAACGCGGACGGCGGAGCGGCCAGCGAGCAGGCTTACAAGAATGTCCCTTTCTATATAACCAATATGGGCTACGGCGTGTTCGTAAACGACGCGGAGAAAGTCTCCTTTGAAATCGCCAGCGAAAAGACGTCGCGGGTTCAATTTTCCGTGAGCGGAGAGGTTCTGGAATATTTCGTCATTTACGGACCTTCGCCCAAACAAGTGATAGAACGGTATACCGCGTTGACTGGCAGACCGGCTCTGCCGCCGCCCTGGACCTTCGGGTTGTGGCTCTCTACCTCGTTCACCACATCCTACGACGAAAAAACCGTTATGTCTTTCATCGACGGTATGTTTGAACGGAACATACCGCTTTCCGTGTTCCACTTTGATTGTTTCTGGATGAAAGGTTTCAACTGGTGCGATTTCACATGGGACAAAGCCGTTTTCCCGGACCCAGTCGGTATGCTTTCGCGGATAAAGGAAAAAGGAATCAAAATCTGCGTGTGGATAAACCCCTACATAGCCCAGCGCTCCCCGCTCTTCGACGAAGGGAGACGGCGGGGGTACTTCGTCAGAAACCCAGACGGCTCGGTGTTCCAAACCGACCAATGGCAGGCTGGCATGGCGATCGTCGACTTTACCAACCCGTTCGCTGTTTCGTGGTACACAGGGCTTTTGTCTAAACTGCTCGATATGGGCGTCGACTGCTTCAAGACCGACTTCGGCGAGCGCATACCGACGTCCGTAGCATTCTTTGACGGCGGGGACCCTGAACGGCGCCACAACTCCTACGCTTTTCTTTACAACAAGGCGGTTTTTGAATTACTCGAAAGGAAAAGAGGCAAGGGGCAAGCCTGCGTATTCGCCCGTTCCGCGACCGTCGGCGGGCAGCGGTTTCCTGTTCACTGGGGCGGAGACTGCGAATCCACCTTCGAGGCCATGGCGGAAACCCTTCGCGGGGGACTGTCCTTGGGGCTGTGCGGCTTCGGATTCTGGAGCCATGACGTCGGCGGTTTTGAAGGCTCGCCGAACCCGGACCTCTTCAAGCGGTGGCTGGCGTTCGGTCTCCTATCCTCGCATTCGCGGCTTCACGGGAGCGCTTCCTACCGCGTTCCTTGGAATATCGACGCGGAATCCGTCGAGGTCTGCCGTTTCTTCACCGAACTCAAGGCGTCTATTCTGCCTTACTTGCTCGAAGCCGCCAAAGAAGCCCATGAAAAAGGCGTTCCGATGTTACGCGCTATGTTTTTGGAATTCCCCGACGACCCGGCCTGCGCTTACCTGGACCGCCAATATATGTTAGGACCAGACTTGCTTGTCGCGCCGGTGTTCAGAGCGGACGGAACCGTTTCCTACTACTTACCGGATGGAGAATGGAGAAACTTTTTCTCCGACGAAAAAAGCGCGGGCGGATTCTGGCGGACGGAACGTCACGATTACAAGAGTCTGCCGCTGTGGGTCAGAGGCGATGCGGTTGTCGTCCGTGTTTGATTCGCGCCCATGGTTGTTAAGCTAACTTTTTAATGCGGCGGCTTGTCGCTATGACGTCATGCAAAATTACAATTAGGAGGTAACTATGGCGAAAAATACGGGAGACGTCGGTGTATACTATAACGTTCTTGGGGCGGCTCTGCAAATACACGGCGCAAAAGTGAACAGGCAGGAATTTTTGGCGAAGGAGTTCGGTAAGTATTGTAATCCCGAAACCATCGAGAAAATTCTTAAAGAAGGAACCGTGAAAGCCGGCGTGGAAGTAACATTGATGGATAAAATAGCCGATGAAGCTATCGGTCTTCATACCGGCATAGCCTCGTCTTTATCGTTCGCGTCCGGAATTCCGGGCGGCTTGGCGATGTTTGCTACTGTTCCGGCCGACATAGCGCAGTATTACTATCATGTGATTGTGATAGCGCAGAAATTGGCGTATATTTACGGGCTTGCGGAGCTGGGCATAGTCGACGATGATTTCAAGTCGTTATTGACCTTGCTTGTCGGCGTCATGACTGAAGACGAAGACGCCAACCGTACTATTACCGAGATTTTTTCTTCTCAAGTATCGAAGGAAGTCGTCGCAATATCGCTGGGTAAGGCCTTTAACAAGACGATACTGAAAATAGCGACCGCACTGGCATACCGTTTAACGGGAAAAAGCGTTTTTAAGTCTATTTGGAAGGCGATTCCGATAATCGGCGGCGTAGTTTCCGGCGGTATCACCTTGTTTACGTTTCAACCTATGTGCAACAAGCTAAAAGCCCGATTACACAAGAGTATCGAAACGGCGAATCGCAAAGAAATAGTCCTTTCTAAGACATAGGGGCGTATTTCCTGCGCCGCGGTCAAACTCTTGACCGTTTTTCATTTTTGATGTATAAATGAAATAAGGAAATAGTATGAAACTGAATAAAATATGCGCGCTTACGATTGTTCTGTGTACGCCTTGTTTTTTTGCATCCGCCCAGTCCTATACTGCGGATATCCAAGCGGCCTTTAAAACAGCGGGAATTTCGCTGTTCGAGAAGAAACTCCCAGTCACGGATTTTAGCCTGCCCCTACTCAACGGAAATATGGTTAGGTTGAGCAGTTTACGCGGCAAGGTCGTATTTCTGAACTTTTGGGCCACATGGTGTCCGCCTTGCCGCGCCGAAATGCCGTCAATGGAGTCGCTTTATCAGCGTTTTAAGGAAAAGGGACTTGAGTTTCTCGCTGTCGATCTCATGGAAGACAGGGACGATGTACTGAGCTTTGTGAGCGCCAATAAACTCTCGTTTCCTATCGCCATTGATACGGATGGAAGAGCAAGCGAAAATTACAGTACCGGATATATCCCAACCACATTTATCATAGACAAGGGCGGCGATGTCATCGCCGCTACGGTCGGCGGTAGAAATTGGAATACCCCGGCTGTTTTTGCGGCGTTTGAGATATTGCTGAAAGATTAGTAATGGACGGTAATGTTTCAATATTCACCGCATTCATAGCGGGCTTGTTCTCGTTTCTTTCCCCTTGCATTCTACCGCTTGTGTCGAGTTACCTATTACTGATAAGCGGTAGTAATTTTAGACGCGCCGAATCGACCGTTCAACCAGAGGTTTCAAAACGCGCGATAGTTCTTTCTACCGTCTGTTTTGTTCTCGGTTTTACCTGCGTGTTCATCGCCATGAGTATTCTGGTTTACGGATTTATGGCTTTCCTTGGCGGAATAAGCGCCGTCATCAACAAAGTCGCAGGCGTCGTCGTTATTCTATTAGGCTTGCACATCTTGTTCAATTTCATTCCGTTTCTTAATTATGAGAAGAAGTTCGCCATGCCGGGAAAAAACGCGGCCGGACTTGGAGCTTTTATTGCGGGCGCCGCTTTCGGAGCGGGGTGGACCCCGTGCGTTGGACCGATTTTAGGTAGTATTCTACTCATGGCAAGCCAAAGCGGACAAATGTCTCTAGCGGTCGTCTACCTGCTGGCGTATTCTGTAGGATTGGGCGTACCTTTCCTACTCACAGCGATTTTTTGGGGAACGTTTTTGAAATATTTCGCCAAGCTCAAACCTTTAATTCCGACGCTTCGTGTCATAAGCGGGATTTTAGTCGTCGGCGTCGGGATATTCATGTTTCTAGGACGCTTTGTTCTGCTGAACGCTTTGCTATTCAAGGGCGGTTACGCGCTCGCAAAGTGGGCGGAAAGCGGAACATTTGGAGTCCGCCTGTTTCCCGCTCTGATTTTTTTGTTTCTCGCTCTTATCCCTTTTGTTATAAACACAGCGCGTAAAAAACCGCTGTTAAAACGGTCCGTTGTCATTTTTTCAATGGTATGTCTTGTCATTACTACATTGAATCTGATCGGTATCATAAACTGCGCGGCGCTTTTCTCAAAATGGATGGCGTTTATCGGTATATGAAAGGTTCGGCGAGGATTTTTGTCGCAGGGGGACCTCATGAAACCGTCTAACCATGCAGACGCCTATTTAAAGGTTTCTGACTTATCCGAGAGAAACGTATGAAATCAGTCGTAGATTGAGCGCCTTTACTTAATCTCGTACCGACTCAACGCGAAATATTGAAAAAATCTCGGTTAATAAAGCCTATTCCCGCCGAATTTTTTAAAAACCTCTTGACATATCTTGTGGGATATGTTATTATCCTAGTTATATTATGTGTTTAATATAGAAAATCCAAAGAGGAAATTCAATGGATTTGAAACAAACGATGAAAATCGTTACACTACCAATAAGGAGACCAGAAATGGCAAAGAAAACCAACATTGACCAATGGGCTTTCGAGACAAAACAAGTCCATATCGGGCAAGAAGATGCCGACCCCGCGAGCGACGCGCGCGCGGTACCGATTTACCAGACCACATCCTACGTATTCCACAACGCGGCTCATGCGGCCGCAAGGTTCAACCTGACGGACGCCGGCAACATTTACGGCAGGCTCACCAACTCGACTCAGGGCGTTTTGGAAGCCCGCGTCGCGGCGCTTGAGGGCGGCTCGGCGGCGCTCGCGGTGGCGTCTGGTTCGGCGGCGGTTACCTATACGTTCCTCACGCTGGCTCGCGCAGGGGACCACATCGTGTCCGCGAAGACCATCTACGGCGGCACTTACAATCTCTTGAAAGAGTCTCTGTCAAAATTCGGCGTTGAAACTACTTTTGTTGAACCTGATTTGAAAGAATTCGAGAAGGCTATCAAATCAAACACGAAAGCCGTGTTTATTGAAACGCTCGGCAATCCGCACTCAAACATCATCGACATCAAGGCGTTGGCTGAAATCGCGCATAACGCGAAGATTCCGCTCGTGGTTGACGACACGTTTACCACGCCTTATCTACTCCGCCCCTTCGAGCTAGGCGCCGACATCGTTGTAACGTCGGCGACCAAGTTTCTCGGCGGACACGGCACTACGCTTGGCGGACTCGTCGTGGAAAGCGGTAAATTCGACTGGATCGCCAGCGGCAAATTCCCAGGACTGGTTGAGCCGAACCCCAGCTACCACGGCGTTTCTTTCGCCAAAGCGGTTGGTCCCGCGGCGTTTGTTACCAATATCCGCGCCTTGCTCCTCCGCGATACCGGCGCGGCGATTTCTCCGTTCAACGCCTTCCTCATTTTGCAAGGCGTTGAAACGCTTTCGCTTCGCGTGGAACGTCATGTGGAAAACACGCTGAAAGTACTCGAATACCTGAAAACACAGCCTAAGGTAGTAAAAATTCATCATCCAAGCCTGCCGGACGACCCCAGCAACGCGCTTTACAAAAAATATTTCCCCAAGGGCGCGGCGTCTATTTTCACGTTTGAAATCAAGGGCGGCGAGAAGGAAGCCCACGAATTCATCGATCGTCTGCAAATCTTCTCGCTTTTGGCAAACGTGGCTGACGTGAAGTCTCTGGTGATTCACCCCGCGAGCACGACCCACTCGGAGCTGACGCCGGAAGAACTTGTGGAACAGGGGATATATCCCAACACGATACGGCTTTCCATCGGCACGGAAAACATCAAAGACATTATCGCGGACTTGGACCAGGCTTTTGGGAAATAAGCTGACGCGGTTTATAAGGCAGAATTAAACATAAGAGCGTTGTTGCCCCAAGAAAGAATGAAAGTTGAATCTTGTGTTCCGACTCGTTGACGTAGTTTACATTCAAGTTTTATTCCCTTGGGGTTTAATCCCCTCTCCGCGGCGGGGGATTTTTATTTGCTATGGAGCAGTGATAACACACATTGGGCCCGATTACCAATATTCCGGTACCAAATCCACCCTATAGGAAAAGATACACGACCTTATAATCCGCTCGTTTGATCTGTTGAACTTATCGTAACACGGTGTCAGACACCCGCGTGCGAGATGAGGACGGATATTTTTGTATAATTTACCGCTTTCAGTTTTGGGAAGCTTGAGACAGCGAATCAACGGAGAATCCGAGAGAAAACCCTGAAAACGCGACGCCGCCGCGTCTATCCCCGCGCGCCGACACACCGCTTTCAGCGCGTTCCATAACACGCCAGTCCGTATCGGCTTATCCGTCCGCGTCTCGTAAAATACAGTGCGACTTTTGCGCGACGGTCTACCTTCCGCGCTCAAGGCTTTAGTCAAAGCCGCGCTTATCGCGCCGTTTATGTCCACAGAGCAGTCAACGTAAACGCTGGCGTCGAATCTCGCCTGATTCAGCCGTTGGGGAAGCGCCGCGGCGCGAGCCGCGCGGCGTCTATACTTCATCCGTATCTTGCCCGACCCAAACGCCGTCTTGTTCTCTAGTCCTTGTATTTTTTGAACACAGCTACACCGTTATGTCCGCCGAAACCGAGAGAACCTGACGCGGCTACGTTTATCTCGCCGTACTGGACGATATTCGGCGTATAGTCTAAATCGCAAGCTGGGTCTGGATTGTCCAAATTGATAGTAGGAGGGTAAAAACCGCCTCTGACGGCAAGCGCGCAAGCTATGGCTTCCATACCGCCGGAGCCGGCGATGCAATGTCCTGTCATGCTCTTGACGCTGGATATCTTCATGCGATAGGCGTGGGCGCCGAAAGCGTATTTTATCATAGCAGTCTCTGTTTGATCGTTAATCAGCGTCGCCGTACCATGCGCGTTGTAATACTGCACGTCTTCAGGCGCAAGTTTCGCGTCTGCAAGCGCCAGTCTGATTGCCCGCCCGCCGCCCTGCCCCGAAGGGTCTGGAGCTGTTATGTGATACGCGTCCGCGGTCGCGCCGTAACCTGCAAATTCAACGAGGATTTCAGCGCCCCGCGCTCTGGCGTGTTCTTCGCTTTCAAACGTGAGAACGCCTGCGCCCTCGCCCATCACAAAACCGTCTCTGTCTTTGTCAAAAGGACGAGACGCCTTTTGCGGTTCGTCGTTGCGAGTCGACAGCGCCTTGAGCGTCTGAAAGCCTCCTATGCCGAAAGGAACAATACACGCTTCAGCGCCCCCAGCTATAACAACGTCGCACCTGCCAGCGCGGATAAGGTCCAGCGCTTGCCCCAACGCATCGGTACCAGAAGCGCACGCGGTTATTTGCGTAAACGCAGGGCCTTTAAGCCCGAACAGCATTGAGACGTTTCCAGCCGCCTCGTTGCTTATCATCAATGGAATGGTTAAGGGCGGCATACGGCGCGGTCCTTGCGCAAAAAGCTTTTTAAAAGACTCGGTAACAACTTCAAAACCGCCTATGCCGTTACCCAAGACGACGCCGCATCGCTCGTGGTCCGCGGTAAATCGCTTTCCACCGCCCGCGCGGTCAGCCAGTAAGCCAGCTTGCTCAAGCGCTTGAGTCGCAGCCGCGGCCGCAAACTGCGTGAAACGCGCCATTTTGCGATAATCCTTCTTGTCAAGCCATTTCGACGGCTCGAAATCTCTGACTTCGCCAGCTATCTTCACATCAAAATCAGCGGCGTCAAATTGCGTGATAAGCCCAATCCCGCTCTTTCCAACTCTTAACGAGTCCGAAAAATCCTTAATGCTATTCCCTATGGGAGAAATTACTCCCATACCAGTAACAACGACCTTCTTCATGTTCTTCCTCCAAATCAAGTCTAAATTCTCTGTATACGCTCTTATTATGACGAAATTAAATATTTTGTCATAATAGTATAATTTTTGAAGAGAAACGTCAAGAAGAGAGCTGAGGGCTTTGACGCGCAATTCGGAGATTCTCTTTTTGGTCTTGAAATCTTCCCGTTTATAACGTATAATGGGCGTATGGACTTTCAGGAAATTGTAAAAGAGGTAAAGGCGGCGATGGCGAGGCGAATTGTGGGGCAGGAGCAAATGGTTGACGGACTCATAACGGCGCTCGTCGCGGGCGGGCATATCCTCCTCGAAGGCGTTCCCGGACTTGCCAAGACCCTTGCGGTTAAGAGCCTCGCGGACGTTACCGGACTGCTCTTCAAGCGCGTCCAGTTCACGCCAGACCTTCTGCCGGCTGACCTCACTGGGACGTTGGTATGGGAGCAGTCTACCGGCGTGTTCTCCGCGCGCAAGGGACCCATTTTCGCCAACGTGATTCTGGCGGACGAAATCAACCGCGCGCCCGCAAAGGTGCAATCCGCGTTGCTTGAGGCCATGGAAGAGTCGCAGGTAACGATTGGCGAAACCTCCTACCGTCTGCCGGAGCCGTTTTTCGTACTTGCGACCCAGAACCCCATCGAACACGAGGGTACTTACTCTTTGCCTGAAGCCGAGCTGGACAGGTTTCTGATGAAGCTTTTGGTAAAATATCCTACGCCGGACGAGGAGACGAGAATTCTCTACCTTACGGCGGATAAAAAGGAAATACAGGAACTCCCTCGCGTACTGAATTCCGTTACCTTGAAACTACTCCGTAACGCGGCCGGAAACGTCCATGTCGACGAGCGGATAGCGGCCTACATGGTCTCCATTGTCGGCGCGACTCGTCCCGCGAAAACGACGAAGGAAGGCGTCTACAAATACGTGTCCTTTGGCGCGTCCCCGCGGGCGTCCATAGCTCTGTTCAAGTGTTCGCGGATTCACGCTTTATTCGAGGGGCGCGCTTTCGTTACTCCAGACGATGTGAAAGCCGTGTCGATTCCGATTCTACGCCATCGAATCGCGCTTTCCTACGAAGCAGAGGCCGACGGTCTGGACGCCGACGCGGTAATTTCACGGATTCTGAGTCTGGTACCAGTGCCATAGAAATAGACTTTTTTTATAAGGGGAAAATATGAAAGTAGTCGTCATAGGCGCCCAGTGGGGCGACGAGGGCAAGGGAAAGATAGTCGATTACCTTGCGAGCGAGGCGCAGATAATAGTGCGCTACGCTGGCGGAGCGAACGCGGGACACACCATCGTCATAGGCGCCGAGGAGTACGCCCTGCACCTCGTGCCGTCTGGTATCCTTTACCCGGACAAGACGGCGATTTTGGGCGCGGGCATGGTCATAGACCCGTCCGCCCTGTTCGGAGAACTACAAATGCTTGAGGACCGAGGCGTCGACACAGCCGGACGGGTATTCATCTCGGACCGCGCTCATATCGTGCTCCCGCGCTACATCCGTATTGACAAGGAGCGGGACGCGGCGCGGAAGAAGCCCATCGGCACGACCGGACGCGGTATCGGTATCACATACTCGATGAAGAGCGACCGAGACGGTATCCGACTCGCGGATTTGTCGTGGAAGGAGAAAATGGACGAACTGGACGCGGGCGACCGCGCCTACCTTGAGCCGTTTATCGACCGACTGCAAAAGACGGCGATTGATTTGTCGTCCTACCTTTTTCACCACAAGAACGCGCAAATCCTGTTTGAGGGCGCTCAAGGAACGCTCCTCGACCTGGACCTCGGCACCTATCCCTATGTGTCGAGCGGGACCTCGTGCGCGGCGGGCGCGGCTATCGGCGGTTGCGTGGGACCGCGCGCTCTGGACAAGGTTCTCGGCGTATTCAAAGCCTACTCCACCCGCGTGGGAAACGGTCCCTTCCCCAGCGAATTTGACGCGGATTCCGAAGACGAATTGTGCCGCTTCGTGCGAAACACAGGGCGGGAATTCGGCGTAACGACCGGCCGTCCTCGTAGGTGCGGCTACCTCGACCTCGTCGCCTTGCGCTACGCCTGCCTAACCAATTCCATAGACTCCCTGGCGCTGACCCACATCGACGTCTACGACTCGCTTGACGAATTTAAAGCCTGCGTCGCTTATAAAATCAATGGCGATGTTGTGGAGACTTTTCCCGCGTCCATTGACGCGCTCAACGGCGCGAAACCAGTTCTCCGTTCCTTTCGCGGCTGGAAAAAAAACCTGTCCGACGCGCTCACATACGAGGAATTCCCTGTGGAGGCGATGGAATACATCGAGTTCATCGAAAGGTTCTGTGAAACGCCGATTGATATTGTGTCCGTAGGCTACGACCGCCGGGCGACGATTATCAGAAAAAGCCCCTGGAGACTTAAATAACCATAGATCGCGCTAACGCCGATTAACCCCCGCGTCGTTCCCTAAACTGCGCCGCCGCCATTGTAGTCTCTATAGACTCATGCGTCGCGGATTGAGGACTTGAATTCCGCGGAGAAATAATATATATTAGAGCGACGATTCAGTAAAATATGACGGCGGATTGCGATAACGAGGAACGATATGGCGTTTTTTAAGAAAGACAGCGACGAAATAAACCCAAAGGCGTTACAGTCTTTGGAATCTGAACAAAAAGAGATGATACGCGGCATTGTGGAGCTATCCGGCACCACGGTGAAGGAAGTGATGGTTCCGCGTATTGACGTTGTGTTTCTACGCGCGGACGCGAGCAAACAAGAGATTCTCTCCGCTATTTCCGAGAGCGGACATTCCCGCTTTCCGGTCTATGAGGAAACCATAGACAACGTTACCGGCGTCCTTTACGCAAAGGACCTTCTCACCTGCCTGGCGCGGGACGAGGAATTTGACGTAAAGAAACTGCTCCGCTCCCCGTTTTTTGTGCCTGAATCCAAACACATTGACAATCTTCTGCGGGAACTGCAACGCAAAAAGGTACATATCGCCGTAGTGGTCGACGAATACGGCGGCGTCTCCGGCATCGTGTGTATGGAAGACGTCATCGAGGAGATAGTCGGCGATATTCAGGACGAATTTGACCACGAAACCGAAAATGTCGTTAAACTAGACGAACATATCTTTCTTTGCGACGCGCGCATCAACCTGGAAGACCTTGCCGAAGAGACCGGCATCGCGTTTCCCGTTGACGACTTTGACACGCTCGGCGGGTTCGTCTTTGACCTTTTCGGCAAAATCCCCGTGCAATATGAAAAAGCCGTATTCAACGGCGTGGACTTTGTCATTCAAGAAATGGAAGGGCATAAAATACAAAAAGTGAAAATCGTCGCGAAAAAGTAGAAATCATACTTACAATAAGAGGCGCAAATGGTACTGGACGACATAGCCGCAAGCGTCCGCAAACGATTTGCAGCCACGCGAGAGAAACTCTCGTTTAAACAAATTCAGACGCGGGCGGAGAAAATACAAGAAAGTCTCTCCGTCAAAAAGCGTAACAGTCCAAGACTTCCCCTATCTACAGATAGCGCGGATTTACGAGGACGCGGACGTCAGCGGCGTGAACAACCGGGGACTGCAAACCTTTCAGGTTGATATTGCCGCCATGGAACGACTGGTAAAACGCATACCTGACCGCGTTATCACGGTCGCGAAAAGAAGTTGGAGACGATAGGGATGAAAAGCGCCTTTTTGGAAAGCGATGTAACAATCCTTTTGAAAGACATAAGCGGGATGATAGCGGCAAGCGGCACGCTTGAGCGCGAGCGTTTTATACAAAGCGGGGGACATTATTCGGAACTACTTCCTATTGAATATGAGCCGAGCGCCGCGTACTTGCGCCTTTACCAAACGGCGTTGGAGCGGTTCGCCGCAAAGACAGCGCGCGCGGTCGCGGTTACGGCGGCAAAAATTTACGTTCTGCACGAGCGCGGCGCCGTGCTGGTCTCTCTTGCCCGCGCGGGCGTGCCGATAGGGGTACTACTCAAACGCTACGCCGCGGCGAAATACAGAGTGGATTGGCCGCATTACACAATATCAATCATCAAAGACAAGGGCGTTGACCAGAACGCGATGCGATATATCCTTGACCGACACGCGGCCGCGGACGTTCAATTTGTAGACGGATGGACAGGCAAAGGCGCGATAGCCCGCGAACTGGCGAACGCTGTGCGGCGGTACGACGGTCTGCGTCCCAGCCTGGCCGCGCTTTCGGACCCGCCGCGCGTCGCCGACGTTCGCGGAACGTCCGAAGATTTTCTGATACCGAGTTCGTGCTTAAACGCTACCGTCTCCGGACTGCTCAGTCGCACTGTGCTGAACTCCAAACTCATCGGCAAAGACGACTTCCATGGCGCGGTCTTTTACGAAAACCTCGCGCCTTTCGACCGCACCTACGAATTTATCAACCGCGTCGTTGAAAACTTTCCGTTTGATGTTGATGGAAAGGCGGAACAGGACGCCCCGCCTCTAGACGGGGCGATGAACGAGATTCAGAGAATAAAGGACGATTTTGCCGTTCCAGACGTTAATCTTATCAAGCCTGGTATTGGAGAAGCGACTCGCGTTCTGCTACGGCGGCTTCCTTGGAAGCTGTTGGTCTACCGCCTCGACGATTACGTCAATCTTGGACACCTCTACCGGCTCGCTGAAGAACGGGGCGTGGAAGTCTCCATATATCCTCTGAAAATTTACCGAGCCTGCGGCCTCATTCGGAAAATATGATACGACGCAAAGCCTAACCCTTGTGTCTGGCGCCTGTCGTTATGGGGTGCGATGACGTCTCTGGCGGAGACATCATCTATGTGGATCCGGAATATGTCCCGGTTCATAAGACCGTCAATATCGGTATGTTTAACGCGACCTATCCAGTCCTGAATTTCGCCCTTTCAATTTTTGACATAAATGAAAATCTGACCTTCGTCGCCATTGAACGAAAAAAATACGTTTGATTATACCAAACTTCCACAAAACGTGTACCTTCTACCCGGCGCGACGACAAGCGGAAACATCAACTTTTTCGACGTCGACGAGCGGTTTTACGGGACGAGGTAGAGGCTTTCATAGCGGCAGGGAAGATACAGGAAAAAACGATTATTCAGCAGGTCGAGGCCGTTAAGAACAGCGGGAAAATGAAGGAGCTGGAATATATGTTAAAACTGCGTTGGGGCGAGGCGGAAAGCGAAAGCGTTGCGGCGCAGTTTGATAAGGGCAATGATAAAAAGACTTTGCTGGTTCTCGGTACGCGCACCGAGTTGGAGCAAACGACAACAATGAGTAGCGCAGGAGCGATATTGATTCCGGATCTTTTGAATCAGGTGAAAACTCGCTATGAAGAGGATTACAACCTGTTTTATAAAGGGCATCCGGGAACGCCAACGGACGGAACGAAGCTTGCTTCCCTTAGCGCAGTCGGATTCACCGACTTGCTTACAACGATACCGGCCGAAACGATGATGTCGTTTTATGACAACGTTTATGTCGGCGGCTATCCCGGGTCGACGTTTGTTTCGGCGACGACTGGGCAGACGGTGTTTTCATTCGGACCGAAAAGCGTCCTAGAGGCTGTGGCGGGAATTGAGATGGAAAATTTCGCCGAGACGGAATACATATACTATACCGATTCTTGGCATATTGGAACGGAATAGCGACAAAGGGGTTGTCGCGAGCGCGGACGCGTCGTATAATATGCTTACGCTTCGCCACTGGTAGAATGACTCGTATACAGCCAAAACGTTACGCGAAATCACCGGCGGTGGGGGTGTATTTACCATAAACGCCGTGAGGCCTTCGCAAACGCGAGGTCCTCACGGTTTCGGAAAGTATGATACTGATAGCCTGCGACCTTGACAACACATTGATACGCGGTCGGCCTCAAGAGGGCGACGTCCCGGTGGAATATTCCGGCGAAAGAGTCGTCACGTATATGTCAAGGCGGACGCTTGAAATAATAGCGAATTTGAACGGCCGCATCGTTCTGGTTCCCGCAACCTCTCGTTCTATAGAGCAATATCGGCGTATAAAAGTTTTTCAGGAATACGCTCCCGTTTACGCGATTGTAAGCGGCGGGGGCGTCATTTTACAGAACGGCGAAATTGACGGCGCATGGGACGGTCGCCGCAAGAACGTCGTTGATTCGACGCGGGGGGAATTCGAGCGAGTCTTCCGCCTTTTACAAAACGACGTCCGCGTTGAAAGAACGAAAATCATAGACGACGCCTTTATTTTCGCCAAGAGCGCGTCCGCTCAAAGGGTAATAGATAGTTTGAAACGCGACGCTATTTCGTTCAGTATACTGCGCCATAACGAAAAAATCTACGTTTTGCCGCCGGGTATAGACAAGGGCGCCGCGCTCGCCGAAGTAAAAAGGCGGCTGGTTCCGAGTTGCGTCGCGGCCGCAGGCGACAGCGTTCTTGATATTCCCTTGTTGAACGGAGCGGATTACGCGCTCGTACCTTCGCGAGAAATCGCGGCGAAAATCAAGGCTCCGCATATTCTCGTTAATCCCGAAACGGCCGATTTCTCTGTCTTCGTCATGGAATTCGCCGCTCGTCTCTAACAGGTCGGCAATCCTGCGCCTAAAAGCGTCTATATCAACGGTATCTGCGCTCATACTAGCCGAGGAGCGCAGATACATCGGTTGCGACTAGTATAGGGCGACGCGTGCAAGTTTTTTGAAAAAGACTTGAAAAAACAATGAACGTATTTAAAACCGCCGTACGCGTCGCGTGAACGCCGCGTAATAGGATTGTTTACGCATCGGTCCTTCGGATGGCTTTACGGCGTATTCGATAAAAAAGGACGGCGCATTAACGCCGCCCTTATAAAGATTATCCCATCAAAAATCGTTTACACCGTATAGAGCGGACGAGGCGTATAATCGGTGTGAAGCAGTTCGTGCGCTTTATGGCTGCTGGGTTCGCCGAGGAATTCTTCGTATACCTGAAGGACAAAGGGGTTCATATGAGAACAGCGGTACTGGGACTTTTGGTCGTCGCTGTAAATACCCGCCATGCGCTTTAAACGCACCTGGTCCGTTGCGCCGTAAGGTTGCCCCCCGCCGGAAATGCATCCGCCTCGACACGCCATCACCTCGATAAACTGGTAAGGGATTTCTTTGGACGCGGCTTTTGCGTTTCGAATACGGTTCAAAACCTCCGCGATATTGCCCATCTGATGCGCGACCGCAATACGAATCTTCCTGCCGCCGCCGAAGTCAACATCAGCCTCTTTGACGCCCTCAAGCCCGCGCACGGGCGTGAAGTTCAGGTTCGGCAATTCTTTCTTGGTAACGAAATGATAGGCGGTACGGACGGCCGCCTCCATGACTCCGCCGGTAACGCCGAATATGGTACCCGCCCCCGTATAGGGACCGAGCGGGTTGTCGGCTTCCTGGTCAGGCAATTCAAGAATGTCTATGCCCACCTGCCGAATCATGCGGGCGAGTTCCCGCGTGGTAATTGAAATATCCACATCCTGCCCATGCCCCGCGCTCTTCATGTCGTCGTTGCGGTAGGTTTCCCATTTCTTCGCCGTACAGGGCATCACCGATACCGAATAAATCTTGTCCGGATCCACGCCCGCCTTTTGCGCCCAGTACGTCTTAATCATTGCGCCCATCATCTGCTGGGGCGATTTAGCTGTGGAGAAATGCGGTATCATATCCGGAAAGTACTTTTCCATGTAATCCACCCACGCGGGACAGCAACTCGTGATGAGAGGAAGCTCTCGGTTTTCAGAGAGTCGCTTCACCAACTCGCTGGCTTCTTCCATAATGGTGAGGTCCGCCGAGAAGTTCGTATCAAACACGGTCTTGAATCCGATACGCCGCAGAGCCGTGTAAATCTTCTTGGTGATGACGGTTCCGGGTTCGCACCCGAATTCTTCGGCGAGAGCCACGCGAACCGCAGGCGCTATCTGTACGACGCCGTGGACTTCCGGGTCTGCGAGTTTGCGCCAGACATTCGGGGTGTCGTCTCTTTCATAGAGCGCGCCGACCGGACAGTGAACCGCGCATTGCCCGCATTTGATGCAAGGACTTTCACCGAGCGGGACGCTCGCGGCGGGCGCTATCTTGCCGTTTATGCCGCGTCCCAAAAACTCAATCGCCCACACGTTCTGTATTTCCTGACAGACTTTGACGCACCGTCCGCAACGGATGCACTTTTCAGGGTTAAGCACGATGGACGGGTTGGACGTATCAAAGGTGAGAGGTTTAGCGATTTTCTCAAAGGGCGCTTCCCGAATTCCAAATTGCGCGGCCAAAGTCTGCAATTCGCAATGGCCGTTGCGAGGGCATTGGAGGCAGTCATTGGGGTGGTTGGACAGAATCAGTTCCAAAACAGTGCGCCGTACAGACACGAGTTCCGGGTCGTGGGTAATGATGTCCATGTTTTCCGCGCAAAGCGTGGTGCAAGCCCGCGCCATACGAGGCGAACCGGGACCCGCGGTTCTGACGATGCAGATGCCGCAACTCGCCCACGCGGGCAAGTCAGGGCTATAACAGAGAGTCGGTATCTTAACGTCGATCATCTCCGCGGCTTGTATTATCGTCGTCCCCTCTTCAACCTGAAGGGGTCTGCCGTTTACCTTTATGTTTATCATTGCGTTTCTCCTTTATTTTTTCACTATCGCTTTGAACTTACAGTTCTTGAAACATTCGCCGCATTTCAGACACTTGGACTGGTCTATCACATGGAGTTGTTTGATTGAGCCTGCGATGCAAGACGCCGGGCATTTCTTGGCGCAGAGCGTGCAACCGCGGCACTTGTCCGCCAATATCTCGAACCTGACGAGGTTCTTGCATTTACCGGAACGACATTTCTTATCGTGGATGTGTTCGAGATACTCGTCGCGGAAGTTCTTCAGTGTGGAGAGAGTCGGATTCGCCGCTGACCCGCCGAGCATACAAAGACTCGCCTTGGTCATAGCTTTACCGATAGTTTCGAGCTTCCCGATGTCTTCCTCTTCGCCGTTGCCGTTGGCTATCTTTTTTAAGAGGTTGAACATCTGGGTCGTTCCGATGCGGCAAGGCGCGCATTTTCCGCAGGATTCGTCAACGCAGAAGTCCATGTAGAAACGCGCGACGTCGACGACGCAGTCGTCTTCGTCCATAACAATCATACCGCCGGAACCCATCATAGAGCCGTTTGCGGTGAGGCTTTCGTAGTCAATCGGGGTGTCAAGCACCGCTTCCGTAAGGATGCCGCCTGAGGGACCGCCTGTCTGTACGCCTTTGAATTTCTTGCCGTCCTTAATGCCGCCGCCGATTTCAAAGATGATTTCTCGCAGAGTCGTTCCCATCGGCACTTCAACGAGCCCTGAATTCTTCACCTTGCCGGTGAGCGCGAAGACTTTGGTGCCTTTTGATTTCTCCGTGCCGAATTGGGCGAGCCATGCGCCGCCCTTGGTGATGACGACCGGGATATTCGCCCATGTTTCCACGTTGTTGATGACCGTGGGCTTACGCCACAATCCTTCGTAGGCGGGGAACGGCGGTTTGGGAATCGGCATACCGCGACTACCTTCGACGGACTTGATGAGCGCGGTTTCCTCGCCGCATACAAACGCGCCCGCGCCGAGTCGGATTTCAACGTCAAAGTTAAAGCCTGAATTCAGAATGTTCTCGCCCAAAAGCCCGTAATCGTGCGCCTGCGCTATGGCGATTTCCAAACGGTGAACGGCCAGAGGGTATTCGGCGCGTATGTAGATGAATCCCTGATTGGAACCGATGGTACGGCCGCAGATGGTCATGGCTTCCAAGATGGAATGCGGGTCGCCTTCGATAGTGGAACGGTCCATGTACGCGCCCGGGTCCCCTTCGTCCGCGTTGCATATCACGTATTTTTGGTCAGCCGATACGCCTTTGGTGGAATTCCACTTAATCCATGTGGGAAAGCCCGCGCCGCCGCGCCCGCGGAGTCCTGATATTTTCAGCTCGTTGATAACGTCTTCCGGCGTCATTTCAAAGAGAACCTTTTCAAGAGCCGCGTAGCCTTCGCGGGCGATATATTCGTCTATGCTCTCCGGGTTGATGACCCCGCAGTTGCGAAGCACGATACGGACTTGCTTCTGGTAGAATTCGATGTCTTCGACAGCCGTTGACTTCTTTTGGGCGTTGTCGCCTTTATAGAGGAGGCGTTTGACCTCTCTCCCTTTGACGATTTGCTCCGCGACGATTTCGCGGCAATCCGTAGGCTTTACATTCACGTAGAACGACTCTTCAGGCAGAACTTTGACGATGGGTCCCTGTTCGCAGAAACCGAAACAGCCTGTTTTAACTATCTGTACCTGGTCTTTAACGCCTTGGGTTTCCGCTTCCGTTATGAGTCCGCGGTAGATTTCGTCTCCCTTGTTTGATTCGCAGGCGGTACCGCCGCAACAAAGAATATAATGATTGTACGCCATGCTACGCTCCTATAATATCGACAGAGGGGCGGTCAAGGATGCGGTTGTCGAGCAATTTTCTGCCGATGATGTGCTGTTTGACAATTTCCTTGGCAGCCTGTTCGTCCACTCTGCCGTAAATGACGGGCGGCATACCTGGGACGACGACTTCAACCGTGGGCTCCGAATGACAGAGCCCCATACAGCCCGTCTGTCGAACAATCACCTGGTCGACGAGCTTGTCCTCGTCAAGCGCCGCGAGAAAGGCGTCCAGCGTGACCTTTGCGCCTGCGGCGATGCCGCAGGTTCCCATGCCAACGATGACCTGAATTTCCTTGCCTTCAACATTGCGGCGGTTCAAATCCGACTTCTTGGACTCTCGCAGGGCGCGGAGTTCTTCTAAACTCATTTTAGCCATGTGTGTTTCTCCTTATTCCTCTTCTAAAGATTGCAAATAATCTCTCAATAAAATTAGGCTCTCAGCGTCGTCGAGACTGCCGAGAGCGTCCAAAATCTCCGTTTTACGCACCTCATAATCGAGGTCAGGCAGATTGTTCGCGCCTTTGCGGACGCGGCGCAATAACATCTCGCGTGGACCGTCGAACATAAGCGCGGTTCTAAAAAGTCCGGGCGCGTCCTCAAAAGGCGGAGTGTCGATATTACGGAGGTCAAACCAAGCGGTTACAGTTGCGCCTTTGCCCGGCGCCGATTCGATGTTCCATCCGCCGCCGGACTGTTCCGCGGTCTGAATCAAAAACGGAAGCCCTAGCCCTACCTTACGGCGCGGGTGTTTAACCCCGTCCGTCGTAAACGGGTCGGTCGCCCGCCTGAGCGTCTCTTCGTCCATACCCTTACCGTTGTCCCGCACCATAAAGTGGATTTCGTCTTTTTTTTGAGAATAGATTTCCTCGATAGAAAGTTCCACGAGTTCAGCGCCGGACTCTACGCCGTTCTGGGTAATATCGGCGATGAGGTCGCTCAAGGTGAAGTGCAAAACAATCTCCTGTAGTATAGAGTGGGAAAGGTTTTTGTCGCTTCCTTTGAAACGAACAAGCTTCGTTCGCTAACAACAACCTACGCCGCTCCGCGTTTAATTGTATTTTGCGAAAATTTCCGGCAGTTGGTCTTTAGTCAGCTTGCCGTAAGTGTCTCCGCCGACGGTCATCACCGGCGCAAGACCGCAACACCCCACGCAACGCACTTCGTCTATGGAAAAGAGACCGTCCGCCGTAACCTCGCCCGGCGCGAGATTCAAGATTTTCCGCGCCTCCTCTATCAGGTCCGCCCCTCCCTTGAGGTAGCAGGCGGTTCCCAGACACACGGAAATCCTGTGTTTGCCCGGCTTTGTGGTTTTGAAGAAGTGATAAAAAGTGATAACCCCGTAAATCCTCGCCAGAGGAATATTGGTCATGCGGGAAAGCTGTTCGGCCGCAGAGCGGGAAATGTACCCGAAAATTTCCTGCGTCTTGTGCAGTATCATGATGAGACTGCCCGGTTTTACCTTCCATGCATCAATAAAAGAGATAAGTTCCGCGGGAAATAGCAATTCCCCATCGCAACACGCCGTCGTTTCTGTTGACATAAACGCCCCCATTGTTTAGAGATTTTTCGTATTCTATACGAAAAAGACATTTTACACAAGGGGGAGGAACGGTTAATTAAATGTAGAAATCGCGGTTAACGGCGCAAACCCCCCATACTCATACGCTAGAGAAGCGACGGCTGTAGCGAAGGGGAAGGCTTCCCCTCTTTAATTCGGCGAACTGAGGGCTAGTAATATCGGTAGAATTCTTGTATTATGAGACAAATGAGGAAAGCAATTTTTTTAATAACTCTGTCCGCATCGGCGCTTTTCATTTCGTGCGTCACGCGGCAGAAAGCGGTTGTTCCGCCAAAACCTGTTGCGCCGACCATACCTGAGAACATCATGGGCGAGGGGCTTGTCAAGGCGGAGAAACTGTCCGCCTTTCTGTTAGACGTGAATCAACAGGCGTCTGTCGGTTTTGTCGAGGACCTGTCTCGCTTTTATGTGGAGGAGGCGGCCGCCGAAGGAGTGAATCACGATGTGGCGTTTGCCCAGATGTGCCTTGAGACGGGTTTCTTACGCTTTGGGAATCTGGCGAGTCTTGACATGAACAACTTTTGCGGACTCGGCTCGATAGACGCGGAACATCCGGGCGAGCGTTTCCCTAGTCCTCGCATAGGCGTGCGCGCTCATATTCAGCATCTCAAAGCTTACGCGACCGAAGAGCCGCTGAAGCGGGACCTAGTCGACCCGCGCTACAAATGGGTGAAGAAAGGCGTTAGCCCGGCCATTCAGGGACTTACCGGCAAATGGGCGATGGACCCGGACTATGACAAGAAGATAAACAGCGTACTTACGCGTCTTTACGATGAAGCGTTTGGAAGATGAGTGAAAGAATCATCGGATTGACAGGACTTTACTGCGCGGGCAAGAATCACGTTGCTGAAATCTTGGTCAAGAAAGGTTTCGCCGTGCTGGACGTCGATAAACTGGGGCATACGGTCATTGAAATGGAACAGACGGCCATTGTGGAGCGATTTGGCAGAGGCATTATGGAGCGCGGGCGCGTGAATCGGAGACTGCTCGGCGAGAAGGTTTTCGGAAGACCGACGGAGCTTGCCGCTCTGGAAGCGATAATTCACCCGCGTGTAAATACGCTCATTGAGGATTGGGCGGCAAGAAATGAAAATTGCGTCGTCAATGCGGCATTGCTCCACCGAACCAGTATCTTTCCCCGCCTTGACGCCGTCCTTGTGGTGAAATCGCCCCTGTTCGTCCGTCTCATTCGAGCGAAGCGCCGGGACCGTCTCCCATGGTTCAGTATTATCAGGCGGTTCAGAAGCCAAAATTTTTCTTTTCCATTTAAACTTTTATACAAAGACGCCGAAAATAAAAGGGGTATTTATATTATAAACAATGCAGGTAGAAAATTAGAAAAGCGTATAAATAAGGTTGTCGAAAAACTAAACTGTATACTATCGTTATGAGGTTCAAATTTATGGAAAAGAAGAAAATTCTGCTGATAGCAATAATAACCGGCGTATTTTTAACCGCCGTGATACTATTTCCCCTTATCTTACTTTCAAACAGCAAGACGACAGCGACGTCGGTAGCTGTAAGTCCGGAAATTCATAATATACCTCCGGCGTCCGCGGACGTGGTGGAAATGGTAACCTCTCCAGTCCAACAGAGGGAGTCTTCTCAGAACATCACGATCAATAATTATAGCCCAGAGTCTAACGCGGTGGAAGGCTCGAAAAACCCGGACGGCTCTGTAACTATCAATGTTTTGCCGGTTAGTCCGAGTCAGACCGCGGTCGTAACTCAGACTCCGTCTGTGGAAGCCCCGCCCCGCCCCGCGTCGGAAAAGCCGACCGTAAAGCCGACTCCCACTCCCACCAGATCCTCTCCGCCGTCGTCAAAGCCGACCGTAAAGCCGACTCCCACTTCCACGAGATCCTCCCCGCCGCCGTCAAAGCCGACTCCGAAACAACAAGAAAAGTCCGGGTATTGGATACAAGCAGGTTCGTTCATCGTAAAAGCTAACGCCGAAAAAGCTAAAAAAACCCTTGACGGAGAAGGGATTCCTAAAGTGGTTGTTGAAAACAGCGCCGTCAAAGAGCAGACCGTGTTCCGCCTCCGTAGCGGACCGCACCGCACCAAAGAGGAAGCGGAGTTTTGGCTGAAGCTCGTCAAGGCTCTGGGCGGTTTTGAAGAAAGTTTCGTAACAGAGAGATAAATTCCCCCATTACCCACGGCTCTATTTTAATCGTTGACTACACGGACGAATTTGCTGGCGCGTCGAATTTTTTATTGGTCCGCGGCTAATTAAGTCAAAAGAAGGCGCGCGTTTTATCTTACAATACATAGGGGAAAAACGTAAATTCCGATTTTGTCAATCGTCTAATTTTGTTTAAAAAAGAAATCGTCCTTGAAATATTTCTTGAGCAAGTCTTCCGAAACGGCGTTTCTGCCGCTCATATCTGTATACGTCGCCTCCAGAAAACCCTTTGTCAAATAGAAGCATCCCAAAAGGAAGAATTGAGCCACCCGCTCGACCATACCCATCGCTTGGTACATCTTGATGGGGTTGTCGAGCGGAAATTCGTTCATTATATACTCAATAATGGCTTGTTGGGAAAGACTCACGGCGTAGATGATTTCAGAGACAGGATAACCGTCTTTCATACGAGCTTTCCCCATACCCACAAAGAAACCGCCAACCAGGGAACGGTCAAGCCCTCTGTCTAACGTCCGTGCAAGCACAGGATATAATCCAACGTGAGACTCGATGAATTGTTCGTCCGACAAATCATTGTAGCGCTTGAGTTGCTCCGCCTTACGTACCTTGTCTTTCCATCGGACCGCGAAATCGCGGGATTTGGTAGTTAATGTGTCTATAAGAAGTCTGTCAATCATAGAAGCAATTATAGCGCTTTCAAAACGAATTGCAAGCGGTAATTAAAAAGAAAAGCTAAAAAAGATTTGACAAAGCGTCGTTTTATATTTTATACTTTACATACTTTAATTTATGGAATGAGGTAGATATTATGAGAGATGAAGTTAAGATTCTAGCAATTATGTTAGCTACGAGTTTGGCTCTGACAACGTGTGATATGGCGCCAACTTCAACGCCCATACCGTCGCTTTCAAGAGCCGGCGACTATGCGCAGGCGCATAATGAAGGCACATGGTACCAGATATTTCCGTGGTCGTTTTACGACAGCAACGGGGACGGCATAGGGGACCTAAACGGCATAGCGCAGAAATTGGACTACCTAAACGATTCAAATACTTACGCTCACCGGCAGGCTATACTGGATCACGGCGAGTGTAATAACAGCCTCCACGTCGACGGTCTCTGGCTCTGCCCTATCATGCCTTCGCCCAGCTATCACAAATACGACACGAAGAACTATGTTGACATAGACCCCACCTTCGGTACGTTGGACGACTTTCGTATCCTTCTGAAAAAATGCCACGAACGCGGGATAAAGCTTATCATCGACTTCGTGATGAACCATGCGTCGCAGGACCATGAGTGGTTCCAAAAAGCTCTCGAAGAGGTGCGCTCCGGTCGTCCTGGACGCTACGCCTCGTATTTCAACTTCTATTATGGCGCAACTCCGCCTGAAAATTACAAATTCAAGACGGCGGATTCAAACGGACTTTATAGCTACTACAAATGGTGGGGGCATCCTGCGGAGAACGTGTGGTATGAGGGGTCGTTTTGGACAGGAATGCCGGACCTAAACTGGGACAGTCAGGCTTTGAGGGATGAATTCAAGGAAATCGTGAAATTCTGGCTTGGTATGGGTTTAGACGGATTCCGCCTCGACGCCACCTCGTGGCCCTATAACTATCGCGGTATGGAACGATTCTGGGACGGGGTGAACGGAGACGAAAAGAACATCGAGCTCTGGACGTGGTTCAACGAAATTTGCAAAGAGGTGAACCCCAACGTGTTTCTAGTGGGCGAATGTTGGGAAGGTGAGGATACCATCGCCAACTACTATCGTTCCGGTATGGACTACTTCGGGTTTCAGTTTTCCACGCAGAACGGGGCGGGCGGTTCTGTTCTGTGGGGCGCGAAAGGAAACGGACAAGACTGGGTGAGCGCCAACTATTATTGGAACAGAAAAATCAAGATGCGTAATCCCAACGCGATTTCCGTCCCGTTCTTGTCAAACCACGACCAGGACCGAAGCGCCCACTTTTTCATGGCGGACGAAAGAAAGATGGGAGGATCCTTGTTGTTGCTTGCGCCCGGCGCGCCGTTCATCTACTACGGCGAGGAAATCGGTCAGACCAGCGGCGCGGGCTTCGAGTACCCAGACTCCAACCGCCGCGGACCTATGGTATGGACATGGCCCAAAAGCGCGGGCATGACTGAGCCGCCGCCCGAATGGACATGGAGTGAACAAGCGCCCAATCCAGAAAACGGCGGATTGAGCGTTGACGACCAGCTCAAAGACGAAAACTCGCTTTTGCGAGTCTATATTAGGGCGAATAACCTCAAGAAAAAGTATCCCTTTATAGCTTGGGGCGATATAGAAAGCCTCAACAACCAGATAAACATCAAAGAAATCGCGGCTTACCGCGTCATAGACAACGATCCAAAAAGCCCGACTGTTGGAAAGCGCGTGGTCGTGGCGCATAACACGAATTACGCTTACGACATAGGTTTCAGCCTGCCGACTGGTAAGGTACCGCTTAACAACGAACTGCCGGGTTATTCTGTGAGAAACCCCAACTGGAAGCCGACCATCAGCGATACCCATTGGGTGAGCCTGCCGCCCTACTCAAGCGCTATCATAGAGGAGGAATAGGGCGTATGAAAACAATATTAGTAACGGCATTGACCTTATTTCTAGCGGCCTCATGCGAGCAACCATCGTCGCTGACGGTAGTCCCTGCTAGGGTCCCTTACGAATTGACGCCCCAAGGATGGGAAATAGCGTCATGGTCCCCGTTTCAAGTAAGTGATTCGGTGAAAGGCTTCGCTTATGGAAGAATATTCGGTAAAGACGTTTACGTAGCCGTAAGTTATTCTGGTAAAATCGCCTATTCGGACGACGGAGACGTCTGGGAAAGCGCCGCGGTTAGAACAGCGGACGATGGTATTCTCTCTAACGTCCCAGTCCAATACAACGCGGTCGTCTTTGGGAAAGAACGGTTCGTCGCAGTTGGTCGAGAAGGTAAGTACGCCTGTTCTTATAACGGCGTTGAATGGAAACTGTACAGCGAACCCGACGGCTTCGGTACCGCGGATATCCAAGGCGTAGCTTACGGCGGGGGGTATTTCGTCATTGTGGGCGAGAACGGCAATATTTCATATTCCGCCGACGGCGAGACGTGGACGAGTCGCAAGGATACGACGAGCGGCAGCTACAACGGTCGGCTCAACGACGTGGCGTATAGCGAAAGCGCCGATACGTTTTACGTCGTGGGCGAATATGGAACGACCGGTTACTCTAGCGACTTATCGCAAAACAACTGGCATTACAGTTTTGGGGTAGCGGGAGACAACACCGCCTTTCACACAAATTCTATAAACAAGGTCGCGGTTGGAATGTACAACGGTAACACAAGAATAGCGGTTGTTTTTAGCGAATGGAGCGGTAAACGGATCGCCATAGCCACCCAAGCAAACGTCTTTTCAGGTTGGGACAACGACATAGACGCGAGCGCGTTCGGCGATAACACGATACAAGACATAGCCTATGGGGGCGGTAAATTCGTGGCGGCCGGAGCGAGCAGTATGATCGGATACCTATCTATCGCGCGCCTCGACAACGACCGGTACCGTTACTGGCAGGCGCTTGCGTTCCAAAAGTTTCACTGGTGGGAAATATCCACTGTCGCGGCTCTGAACGGCAGGTTCTTCGTCGGCGACGTGGGCGGCAAAATAGGGTATAGCACAGGCGAGTTGTAAGGAGATAAACATGGCTTTTAGGAAAATAGTACAAACACTGATAATATGTTGCTTGTTCGCAAGTTGTAGCATTCCCAATACGCCTCTGACGCCGAATCCCGCGGGTTTTCATCAAGGTTTTTCGACAGGATTCCTTGAAATCAAAGCTTTGGCTTCGGACGAGAAGAGCGTAGTCGCCGTAACATACGAGGGACTCATACTCTATTCAAGAGACGGAGTGTTGTGGGAGAATGTCGCGAATATGGACATAAATTTCAACGCGGTAACATACGGCGAGGGTTATTATTTCGCGGGCGGCGAAGCGGGCGGCGCGGCTTTTTCCACGGACGGCAGAGAATGGAAGAGCGGCGTTATCATCCCTATGAGTCCCAAAGACATATACGGCGTGTCCGCTGGCAAGATCATGGGCAGGAGCGTATTTGTGGCCGTGGGTAACGACGGGAGAATAGCCTATTCCGTCGGCGGTCCTCAGGGAAAATGGAACAAAGGCAGCTTCAGTCCTTTCGGCGAGGTTGATAACGCGGGCGAGACCATTCGCGCCGTGGCTTACGGCGTAGTGGACGGCGCGGGCGTATTTGTGGCGGTTGGAGACGACGGTAAAATCGCCTTTACCAATGATCTAAGCGGAAGATGGTCGGGCGCGAGAAGCGGTTCAAATTGGACCCTTTACGGCGTGGCTTTCGGTAACGATAAATTTGTCGCCGTGGGAGAGAACGGTATGGTGAAGTACTGCGCGGATCCGGTCGCGACCTATAATTGGATAGCGGGAGACAGCAAGATTTTCGGTACCATCTCCCTCAAAAGCGTCGCGTTTAATTCATTCAAGGAAATCTTCGTGGTTTTCGGCGAACAGAACGCGGTGGCTTACTCGGATTACGCTCATTCATGGACAGCCGCTTCGTTCCAGAACGCCTTCACGGACGCCAATATAAGCGCGGTGGTTTCAATAAACTCGCGGATAATCCTCGCGGGCTCAGACGGAACGATTCTATATAGCAATTAGAGTATGGAGGGCGAATATGACTATAATGAAAAAATTATTAGGGCTGACTATAGGTCTCTTACTATCGTCGTGCCTTGCGGAAACGTATCAGGCGGATGTATTTGAGAACATACCGTCATCGTTCGTTACGCCGGCGCCGATAAAGTCAGGGATTTTCAGCACATCCTCTACGGATAATCTGCTCATCATAAAGCTGTCGAGCGGAAGATTCGTAGACTCGCCGAACCTTTCCTTTTTCAGACTTAATGACGCCGCCATAACGATGGGCAATATAAGCAGGGACAGCGATACCCAGATAACAGTGAATGGCATCGAGTTAACCAACAGAAGCGATAACAGGTTAGGCGTTGCGCAGGAAGCCTTTAAGACGGGCGCAAAACGAGTAATCGTAACATCGGCGAAGATGGGCGCATGGAACTCGGTTGCAGACGCCGCGTTTGGTTCAACGGATATATGGGGCGCGGCTTACGGCAACGGCAGAGCCGTTGTGGTCGGAGGACCGTTAAACGGCGGAGAAGGGAAAATAGCGTATTCCACTGACGGCAAGACATGGACAGCCCTTGTTTCCGGACTTGGCGCGGGGCAATCGCAGTTCCAGAACACCGTCCGCGGCGTAACCTACGGCGGTGGAGACGCGGGCGGCAAATTCGTTGCAGTGGGCTATGACGGTAGAATGGCGTTTTCCGGTAATGGAATAGACTGGGAAGGCTGGTGGGAAGAAAATTTCAGCGGAGATAGCGGTGTGCTATGTGTAACCTACGGCGGCGGAACCTTCGTCGCGGGCGGCGGGCTTGGGAAAATAGCCTATTCGAAAGACGGACAAGAGTGGAGCGATACGGACGCCCAGTTTGGACAAAAAAGCATACTGGGGCTCGCCTATGGAAAGACTGAAAAAGGCGACGTCTTTGTCGCGGTCGGTACGGACGGTCAGCTTGCTTATTCTTCAAACGGCACGAAATGGACGTACGCGGACGCGCAATTCGGGAGCGCGACGGACGGTTCGTCAGACATCAACGCGGTAGCTTTCGGTAGCGGCGTCTTTGTGGCCGTGGGAAACCAAGGGAAAATGTCGTATTCGCGAGACGGCGCGTCGTGGACGAAGATAGATCCCGGAACCGATGACGGTTCTACTACTACCTTTAAGACGGGCGTCCTGTCCATAGCTTACGGAAGTGGAAGCTTCGTGGCGGTTGGACACAACGGCAGGATGGCGACTTCGATTGATGGAATGGTTTGGACTGGCGGTTTGCTACCTGATTTAAGCGACGCGAACGACGGAAAGATTCAAGCGATATGTTACGCGGGCGACAAATTCATAGCAGGCGGTAATATGTATGCGGGCAACACAAGCAGAATCGCCTATGGATTCGGGGTGCCGGGGATGGAAAGCGTTCTCAGTCCTGTTGATATTACATCACAGTCGTTTAATACTACGTCCGGCGACAATACGCTTACCATTACCCTTTTAGGATCCGCTTTTAAATCATCCTTTTTGTCAGAGGATATCTCACTTTTCGCATTAAGCGGTTCTGATATTACAAACGGAACCATAACCGTCAAGAGCAATACAACTCTTGTTTTGAGCGGGTTATCGCTAACACAGGGAGCTTTCACCCTGACGGTAAAGGCTGGCGCGCTCGCCGCCCGTACGTTAAAGACGCCTATAGCGATAGTTGCGGCTTCAAAAACGGACTGGACGTTTGCAAACGCAGGCTTCGGGAACTTAGAACTGTCGGCTTTAGCATACGGCAATAGTAAATTTATCGCGGGCGGATATAACGTCCTTGCATATTCATCTGACGGCGTATCATGGACAAAGGTTTCGCTGAATAAAAACGACGCTCTAGCAGAAAATCAAATCTACAAGGACAATTTCATCATACGGAGTATCGCTTTCGGTAACAATACATTCGTCGCTGTGGGCTATCAAAACGACGAGTCTGGTAAGACGGCTCTTGTGATCCGTTCAACAGACGGCGTTAATTGGCGGCAGTCCGCGTACGACTATACCGGATTCGCCGATACGAGCGTCCTAGCCGTGAACTTCGGCGATAACAGATTCGTCATAGGCGGAGACCCGAATGACAAGAGTGGGAATACAACCGTCAAAGCCAAAACCGCGTGGTCAACGGACGGTGAAAAATGGAACTTTGTCGCAAACGAGTCGTTTGACAACGAGTCCGTCTTGAGCCTTGCTTATGGGAACAATAAATTTATCGCGGTAGGTACGAAGGGTAGGGTCGCATGGTCAACGGACGGGACAACATGGTCGGGAACCCAAGCCGGTAACTGGGTGAGTAATGACTTGTTCGGAGACGGCTCCGACATCAACGCCATTGTTTATGGGAACGGAAAATTTGTAGCTGTGGGACATAACGGTAACGTAAAAACATCCGTAGACGGCTACTCATGGTCGGACGGTAAAGACGGCAAGTTTGGCAATACGGGCGTATTGAGTATTGCTTATGGGAACGGAAAATTTGTAGCCGTGGGGCATAACGGTAAAATGTCAACGTCTTCTGACGGAGATACATGGACCGCGGTTCAGCCAGGCGTGGGTGGAAATCAGTTTGACGATGACGAAAAAATCACCGCCATAGCGACGGATGGCGCAAAATTCGTCATCATCGGAAACAAATACAACGGCAATCAAAGCAAGGTTGCGTATAGCAATTAAAAGAAGAGGAGATAGGGAGCGATAGGTTTTTTGTTAAAATGTTGCTTAAACTCAGAAAGCTTAACAATAAATCAACTCCCAACCTTCTCCATAAAAGGAGTAAACTAATGAAAAAGGCTATTTTTTTAGGAGCCGTTCTTTTTACGGCAGTAACGGCGGTTTCGGCGGCGGACTTGGGCAATGGCTTCAGTCTGAGCGGCGGAGTTAAAACAGGTCTGATGATGAAGAATTCGGACTACGGTGGAAACCTGAACGGGCTTAATCTGGAGAACGAGTATCCGCTCACCTTGTATTTCGCGTCCGCGGACCATGAGGCGTATAACGGCGAAGGATGGCTCAATTTCAACTTCGAGCAAAAGACCGAAGGAGTAAAATACGGGCTTAATTTGGGTATGTGGGGCAACGGCAATCTGACGACATGGGAAAAAGCCGTAAATCTCGGCGATCATTATCTGTGGGCGAAGTTCTTTCAGGACGAGCAGCTCCAGATTATAGGCGGAGAAGGCGGCGGTACGCCTATAAAAAGCGGCGGCTGGCTCGATGCGGACTGGCTCGGCTACAACGGACTCCGCGTGTTCTGGGTCGATCCTATCGGCGTTTCCGTGGGCATAAACTTCCCAGATCCGGGCAAAGACGGCATCAAACCAGTCAACTACCTCTCTACCATCATAATCGGCGCAAAGTACGAGGATAAACCGACAGGACTTTACTGGATTTCCCTCATGTGGGACAACAACCCCATCTACGACGACAGCGAATCCAATTACGACGGCGGTTTGCACCGCACCATAGAAACAGAGGAAAACCCCGTCGGTTTAGCCGGCAACGCGGCTTTCGGGCTGGGCTTGACCAACATCTTCGCAGGAAAAGGCAACGTATCCATTGACGGCATCGTAAGTAACATCGGTGAAAGCGACCTATTTTCACCGCACGGGATAACTTATAAAATACCGCAACTCAAATCAACCTTCGCCTTAAAAGCCAATTACCCGGTTACCGACAATCTCTTTATTGAACTAAAGGGAAAATACCTCTTCACGCAGGGCGATAACGCGGATTTGAGCGGAGCCGCGTACTGGGGACAACTGCAAGTCGAACCATATATCAGCTATCTGGCGCTTGGTTTTGTTAAAGCCGAATTGTCTGTGAACTATACTCAATATATCAACAGCTACTACCTTGCCGAAAAAGCGCTCAATTTTGAGGCGGGGCAAGTTCCAGGCTGGGAGCCGCTCTTGGATTACGTTTCCACGTATCAAATCACCGTGAAGCCGAGCCTTGTATTCTCCTTCAGCGGGATAACGGCTGTGCTTGGTTACAACGGTATATTTTCTCGCGACCATCTCGAAAATAAATTCTTCTTAGACGCAAGATGGAGTTTCTAAAGAACGAATAGCGGTCGTTACGAAAGCTCATAGCGAACTTTCAAAATACGCCGCTATTTGCTATAATAATCATGTATGCTAACCGCTGATTTTTCTTTTGACCTACCGCAGGAACTTATCGCTCAATTTCCGTCCGAAAAGCGAGGGGCAAGTCGTCTCATGCTTCTGGACAGGAAGACGCAATCTCATAAACACTGCCTTGTGAAAGACCTACCGTGTTTTTTGGAGAAGGGCAGTCTTCTCGTATTCAACAATTCTCGCGTCAGAAAGGCTCGGTTGTTGGGAGTTTCTTCCGATACTGGCGCTCAAGTGGAATTCTTGCTATTAAAGAAAAAGGGCGAAGAATGGTCGGCGGTTGCGTCGCGCGCAAAGCGCAGGCGGATTGGAAGCCGCTATATATTCCCCGGCGGCGTGGAGGCGGAAATCATTGGACGGGACGAGGATATTCACGTCGTTTGTTTTACCCCGCCGATAGACGATGCGTGGCTCGACGCGTATGGGCGTATCCCCTTGCCCCCTTACATACGCCGCAAGGACGTATTGATAGACAGCGAACGGTATCAGACGGTATTCGCCCGCGCGGTTGGGTCGGCCGCCGCGCCGACCGCGGGACTTCATTTTACCGAAAAAATCCTTTCAGACTTAAACAAGAACGGCGTTGAAACCGTGTTCATCACCCTGCACGTAGGACTTGGCACATTCCTGCCTGTACGAACCCCAAACGTTGAAAACCATACCTTGCATGAGGAGACCTTCATCATCGACGAACTTACGGCGAACCGTGTGGAAAAAGCGTGGGCGGAAAAGCGGAGCGTCGTCGCTGTCGGCACGACAAGCGTTCGCGCGATGGAGTCTTCCTTTTCAGACGGACGACTGAAAACCGGCGAGCATTCCACGTCTATATTCATTTATCCGGGCTACCACTTCAAAACCATAGACGGCTTATTCACTAACTTCCACACGCCGCGGTCGTCTCTTCTTATGCTCGTTTCCGCTTTCGCCGGCAAAGATTTCATCTTGGACAGTTATCGCGAGGCGATTAGTGAAAGGTATCGTTTTTTCAGTTACGGGGACGCCATGCTGATTCGCTAACGCCTTTGCTAATTACAGTTAAGTAAACCTCAGGCTTTGCTGAGGTATTCTTCCGCTACGTGAAGAAGGATTTGGTCAACTGTTCAAGGTCAACGTTTCACCGCCTCGACAACCGAGATGCGGATAAGCGACGCTCATTTTCTCCTTTAAGGCGTAGATGCAGTATCGCCTAAAACAGCTCGTATGTTGGAAAGTTGTTGGTTTAGTCTCGCAGAATCGGCTTTCAGGCGTTCTATCTCTTGGTTTGCGCTTTCCAAGTCCTCTTGGAGCGCCGTTATCTGTATATCCTTTTCGCGTAGTTCTTCCTGTTTGAAAAACGAATTCCCTAGGACCAAACCGAGAATCGCTCCCGCGACAAGAGCCGCTGTTATTACAATAAGCGTCTGTTTCATGACGATTTCCTCCTCATGCAGTTTTACGGCAAGAACGCCGTTTCGTTATGATACGCTATTTCGAGATGTTTTGAAAAGTATACGGCGGAAGCTACAGAGAAAAAGCTATACAAAGCCGCGTTTTTGCTATATCATGCTATACATAAATTCAATACAAGGAGAAATTATGAAATATGGTTCTTTTGACGATGAGCGTAAAGAATACGTCATCGACACCCCGTTTACACCCCTGCCCTGGATTAATTATCTGGGAAACGAGGCGTTCTTTAGCCTCATTTCTAACACAGGCGGCGGGTACAGTTTCTACCGAGACGCGAAACTGCGACGCATCACCCGCTTTCGGTACAACGACGTGCCGACCGACATGGGAGGGCGTTGTTTCTATATTCAGGATGGATGTCTGGGACGCGGCGTCCTCTGGAGCCCTGCGTTCCTGCCTTTGAAAACCCCGCTTGATTATTATCGGTGTAGGCATGGGCTGGGCTATACCATATTCGAGTCCGGTAAAAACGGGCTTGCTTCAAGCCTTGTCTGTTTCGTACCGCTTAGAGAAAATTGCGAAATCAACAGCCTCACTCTGGAAAACAAGAGCGGCATCGTGAAGAAAATCGCGGTTACAAGCGCGCTTGAGTGGTGCTTGTGGAACGCGGTTGACGATTCCACAAATTTTCAGCGCAACTTTTCCACTGGCGAGGTGGAAATAGATGGAAACCTCATTTACCACAAGACTGAATTTCGTGAACGGCGCAATCATTACGCCTTTTACGCGGTGAACCAATCGTTAGTCGGCTTTGATACGAACCGCGACGTGTTCTTAGGCAAATTCAATGGGTGGGATAAACCTCAATCCGTCTTTGGCGGAGCGAACGGTAATTCGGAAGCCCACGGATGGGCGCCCATTGCCGCTAATCGTGTGGAAGTCGTTCTTCAGCCCGGGGAAAAAAAGACCCTTGTCTATGTGTTGGGATATGTGGAATTGCCTAAAGAACAAAAATGGGAGAATCCCGGCGATATGAGCAGAATCAACAAGAAACCCGCGCAAGAGTTGCTGTCAAAATTTGACGCTCCAGAAAAAGCGGACGCGGCGTTTGTGGAGCTTGCAGATTATTGGAATAAACTGCTTTCCCGTTTCACCGTACAGACTGGAGACAAAAAGCTCGACCGCATGGTCAATATTTGGAATCAATACCAATGCATGGTTACGTTCAATATGAGCCGCTCGGCCAGTTACTTCGAGAGTGGTACCGGGCGCGGTATGGGGTTCCGGGATTCGTGTCAAGACCTGCTCGGTTTCGTTCACCTCATACCGGAACGGGCGCGTGAGCGCATCTTGGACATTGCGGCGATTCAGCTTGAGGACGGAAGTACATGGCATCAGTATCAACCCCTCACCAAGCGGGGTAACGCGGATATAGGCGGCGGTTTCAACGACGACCCGCTCTGGCTGGTCGCGTGCGTCTATGCTTACATTGCGGAAACTGGGGACGCGGGCGTTTTGCAGGCGCAGGTTGCGTTCAACAACGTTGACGGCACGGAGCAGTCTCTTTTTGAGCATCTGCGTCGAAGCGTCAATTATACCCTAACACATCTAGGACCTCATGGACTCCCCCTCATCGGCCGCGCCGACTGGAACGATTGCCTTAACCTCAACTGTTTCAGCGAAGAGCCGGGCGAAAGCTTCCAAACCACCGCGAACAAGGAAACCGGCATTGCCGAAAGCGTGTTCATAGGCGGAATGTTCGCGCTCTACGGTAGGCAATACGCGGAACTCTGCGAGCGTTTTGGCGACAAAGCTGAAGGGGCGGACATTCGAGCGCAAGCAATGAAGATTGAAGAGGCGATTCTGACACATGGGTGGGACGGCGAATGGTTCCTTCGCGCGTACGACGGTTACGGCAATAAAGTCGGGAGTAAGGAGTGCGAGGAGGGTAAAATCTACATAGAGCCTCAAGGAATGTGCGTGATGGCCGGCATAGGCGTTGAGACTGGCGAGGCGAAAAAAGCTCTTGACAGCGTGAAGGCGAAACTTACCTATCGTTACGGCGCGTCCCTTTTATGGCCCTGCTACCAGAAATATCATGTGGAATTAGGCGAAGTGTCGAGTTATCCGCCTGGTTTCAAAGAAAACGGCGGCGTTTTTTGCCACAATAACCCGTGGGTGAGTATTGCGGAAGCTATTGTACGAGACGCTGACGAGGCGTTTGCTGTTTACCAACGCACTTGTCCCGCATATTTGGAGGAAATCAGCGACGTTCACCGTACCGAGCCTTACGTTTATAGCCAGATGGTTGCAGGGCAGGAAGCGCCGGCCATGTATCAGGGCGAGGGCAAGAATTCATGGCTTACCGGCACAGCCGCGTGGACTTTCGTCAATGTGAGCCAATATTTGCTGGGCGTGCGTCCTACCCATGAAGGTCTGCGGATAGACCCTTGTCTGCCTGATGGTTTTACACGTCTGTCGATTCGGCGGCTTTTTCAAGGCGTGGTTTATAATATCGACGTGAGGCGTACCGGCGCGCCCAGCCTCGCGATTGACGGCAAGCTTATCGAAGGCGCCGTGATTCCGCCTGTCGTGGGCAAGACTGAGGTCGCGGTACAGGTTACGGTATAAGGCGGGTAGGCATGGAGGCGTTTAACGGTTTTATATAAAGCGAGGTTGGGATAAAATAATATATCAAATTTCTTATGATTCAGGAAAATCATAAAAGCAACCGTGTTATAACCTATTCCGCTAGATTTAGCGTTTAGACGCGGCTTGTAATTATTTCAACTATGCGTTCTGGAGACAGTCCGTCCGTATTTATGACGAGGTCTGCGAAATCAAACGCGTCGTTGTCTATGCCGTAGAGTCTGAGGTAGCGTTCATGGTCGCGAGCGTCTCGTTCCGCGGTGAAGCGGGCGATTTCTTCGAGAACGCCGCCTTCTCGTCTGACGATGCGTTCAACGCGGATTTTGGGAGTCGCTGTGAGGTAAACCTTCAAGTCCGCTTGAGGAAGCATCCAGATGGCGAGCCGTGAGCCAAGCACGCAACTTCCTTCCAAAGCGAGGGATACTTGGCGGCTGTCAATCTCTCTGTCCCAGCTGTCGTCTTTTTCCGCCAATTCAAGTACATTGCGTAAGTCTAAACCTTTCTCTTGAGCCAATGACCTGAATGTAAAATTGATGAATTTGATTTCCAGTTTTTCAGCCACGAGACGGCTTACAGTGGTGTTCCCGCACCCGCTCTTACCGGATATCGCGATTCGGATTTCTCTGCTTTCCATACGTCTCCTCGTTTCATATCGCATCGGCCGTCTGATATTTCCGTTCTTCAGATAGTCTCTCGTATATCTCAAGATATTCGCGTCCCATTTTTTCAACGGAATAATTTTCTTTCACAATTTCGCGGCTTCTGCAACCCATAGAGCGTGTTTTCACTCTATCCGCAAGCATTTGCTTAAGACGGTTCACAGCCTCGTCCACGCTGTCGAACAGGTAGCCGTTTTCTCCCTGCGCCACGAGATCTCTGTTGCCAGGAATGTCTCGTAAAAGAAGGGCGCATCCTGCATTCATGGCTTCAAGTACGCCGAAGGGCAAGCCTTCCCACGCCGACGTTGAAAGATAGACGCAGGTACGGTTCAAGTAGTCGTCGACGGACGCCTTATCTACCCAATCAGTGATAGTGATATTGGGAGATTGGAGCGCGGTGCGGAGGGGACCGTCGCCGACCCAAAAGAAGTCGCCGTCCACTTGCGAGGCTATTTTGTTAAACAAGGCTGGGTCCTTCTGCTTGCTCGCTATACCGACAAAGGTAACGATACGGACGTCTTGACCTTTTTCACTGAAGGAGATAGGAACGCCGTTAGACACGAAAAGCCCATTTCCTCCCAAACCGCGGTAAAGTTCCGCCTCTGATTTGCCGCAACCTACCACCAAGCCCCCGAAAAGCGCGCCGATTTTTTCCAAAAGACGAAAAAACCATCGATCGCGTCTATCGACGTCGGTTCTGATAAAAGAAGCGCCATGCGGCGTATAAAGGACTCGTTTGATACCAAGATACCTACAGGCAATCCGTCCCAAGAAGCCTGCTTTAGACGAGTGGAGATGAACAACCGCTTCCTTATAATTTTTCAATATATTGATAAGCGAAACAAGCGCTCTTGCATCGTTTTGCAGGTTGATTTCTCTTCCCGCGAACGGCCAATCAATAAACGTAACATAGGATGGGAACTGTTCTTTGACGTTTCTAATTTCGTCAACCCACATTCTTGAGCCATGAATAATGAGATGGTTTATTTTAGGTAACTGCTGTGTTATACTAATAACGGCGGTTGTAACGCCGGATGCGAAAGGTTCAAGAACATGGACAACAAACATATTCCTAGTATTGACCATTTATGAATAATTGTCAAGGGAGGAAAGAAAACTAAGGAGGTTTTATGTATATTTTCAAAGAAATTACCAATTCTTTGCCTGAAGAAAAGAAAAAAGCCGATGGGATATGGACGAAATTCGTCCTGCGCCCCCTCGCCGTACCGCTTACATATCTAGCGTTGAAATTACGGCTCAAGGCTAATACGGTATCATATCTGTCCGCGATATTCAGTATTGGAGGGGGCGCGCTTTTCTGTATGAAAGGGTTTTGGGCGCCGTTCTGGGGAGCGGTCATGTTCAATACGTTCTCCGTCTTTGACTGCGTAGACGGCGCTGTGGCGCGGGTAACAAAGACCGCGTCGCCGTGGGGAGGATGGGCGGACGCGGTGATGGGCTTCGTGGCGTACTGCGCGATGTTCCTCTCTATGGGGGTTTACATCTATCTCCGTACAGGCTGGTGGTGGATTTTGCTCATAACAGGCGTTACCTCGTCGGCGAACCTGCTCGCCCGCGTCTCCTACCAGGCTTATAAGAACATCGTGGGCAAGAGCGATGCGGAAAACGCAGTTTCGTTTGAACAGAAGCTCGCCGAGACCGTAGGTATAACAGGCTTTATGACGCCGTTGATACTTGTATTTCACTGCGTTTGGGACCAATGGCCGTGGGGTATGCTCGGCGTTGCGGCTTTCAACTTGGCGTTTTACGCGGGCGGATGCCTCCTTACCATCGTAAAACTGGCGCGTAAAGCCAATGACTGCGGTTCTCAGAAAGAATGAGATGAATTTCAGACGGTCAAAGTTTATCAGCTAATTCTTTGGAAGGCCGCCTAACAGTCTACGACTGCCTGCAACTTGCGAAGCAGAGTTTTTCTGGCGATAGCCAGCGTTTTGGCGGTTTTACTACGGTTGCCGTGGTTGGCGGAGAGCGTGTCGCGGATAATAATTCTTTCCGCTTCTTCCATCGTGGCGCCGAGCGGTATGCGGATGAAACCCGCGTCCGTCTTGTTTTGCAGAGCGGGCGGTAGGTCGTCGATCGTGATGATCTTACCCCGCGCCATGACGACCGCGCTCTCCACGCAGTTCCGCAGTTCCCGCACATTGCCAGGCCAATCGTACGCGTAAAGCGCGGCGCGGGCTTTCTCGTCAACGCCCTCTACTTTCTTGGCGTTTTCCTTCGCGAATTCCTTCAAAAAAGCCGTAATAAGCAACGGCAAGTCGTCCTTCCGCTCTCGCAAAGGCGGCGCCTCGATATTGACGACGTTCAGGCGGAAGTAGAGATCCTCGCGGAACGTCCCCTTTTCAATTTCAGCTTTGAGGTCCCGATTGGTAGCCGCTACTATGCGGACGTCCGTTTCTATGGTCTCCTCTCCACCGAGGCGCTCGAATGAACGCTCCTGAAGAACGCGGAGTAGTTTGATTTGCGTGTTCTGGTTGATTTCGCCGATTTCATCCAGAAACAACGTGCCTTCGTTGGCGCGCTCGAAACACCCACGCCCGCGGGACGCCGCGCCGGTGAAAGCGCCTTTCTCATGCCCGAAAAGCTCGTTTTCCAGCAGACTCTCGGCGAACGCGGCGCAATGCACCTTGATGCAAGGCTTGTTCTTGCGGGGCGAAAGCCCGTGAATGGCGTCCGCGATTAACTCCTTGCCCACGCCAGACTCGCCAGTGATAAGCACGGACGCACGCGCAGGCGCGACACGCCTTATGGTGTCAAACACCTTACGCATCAAGGCGCTCGACCCAATCATGGTCTCAAACTGTTTCTTATGCGCGATTTCCTCTTCCATGCGCCGATGCTTGATTTCTAGTTCGTGGTTCGCCAACGCTCGCTGAACCAAGAGGGAAAGCCTGCCAAGATTCACGGGTTTGGTGAGGAAGTCGTAAGCGCCGTCCCGCATGGCCGAAACCGCGGTCTCAACCGTGCCGTGTCCGGTCAGCACAAACACTGGCATACCCGGACTTTCGGCGATGATCTGTTTCAACAGATCTTCGCCGGACAAGCCCGGCATACGCAGGTCCGTGATGACGAGGTCTATGTCGCCTTTACGGAAACGCTTCAGCGCGTCGTCGCCCCGGGACTCGGTAACGACTTCGTGTCCGTCCATCTCCAGAGACGCGGCAAGCCCGTCTCGTATGTTCTTTTCATCGTCCGCCACTAAAAGTCTAGCTTTCATTCTTTTTCAATAGTATATGAATATACCAGAAAAATCAACCGCCTCCGCAGGCATCGTTTTCGGCGCCTGACATCTTTACGCTTCCGGAAGCTAATGACATTCGCCTGTTCGCCCTTCTGTTACGGCTGACTGCCAAACAGCCGTAGCGGAAGGGTTATTACGCTGTTTCTGTTTCCTGTCACCCCCTACCCCGGCGCAAAACTCCGACGCTTAAAAACGACGCTACCGTTTTTAAGCCCTATTCTACATTGCTCATTGTTTATTCTACCGATATAGCCAGCGTATTAGTCCAGATGTTCCCCCAGGAGTCGGTGAAGGTCACGGTAAAAGGTATGTCCGTCCCCACCGGGCAGTTCTCGCTTATGGCGAACTTGAAAGCTTTGGATAAATAACTCGAATACAACAAGTACGCGGATGAGGCGTTTGAATATCCTGAAGTTGTCGTGTCGGTTAAGGTCGTGTAATACCCCGCGGACAAATCTCCTATCGCCGCCGTCCCCCGCTCTATCGTTACATAACCGCTCGTACTCGTAAGCACCGCCTGCAAGCCAAGAACCTTGCTGGTTCCCCCGTTCTTTATCCGTATGTCCAGGTAATGGGTTTCACGAGGATTCGCCTTGCCGTCCCCGTTCTCGTTAGCCGCTTCGCTGATTTTATAGTTGTCCGCTACCGGCGTGTTGATCGCTATGCTTGCCCCGGTGCCTACCACCGGTACGGTCAGGGCGTCCGTCCAGGCGTTCCCCCATGAGTCGGTGAAGGTTACGGTAAAGGGTATGTCCGTCCCCGCAGGGCAGTTCTCGCTTATGGCGAACTTGAAGGCTTGGGTTGAAACGTTGCTATACAACAAGTACGCGGATGAGGCGTTTGAAGACGCCGAATTGGTTAAGGTCGTGTAATACCCCGCGGACAAATCCCCTATCGTCGCCGTCCCCTGCTCTATCGTTACATAACCGCTCGTACTCGTGAGCGCCGCCTGCAAGCCAAGAACCTTGCTGGTTCCCCCGTTCTTTATCCGTATGTCCAGGTAATGGGTTTCACGGGGATTCGCCTTCCCGTCTCCGTTCCCGTTAGCAGCCTCGCTGATTTTATAGTTGTCCGCTACCGGCGTGTTGATCCCTA
>JAIRKH010000060.1 GCA_031260245.1 Treponema sp.
GTACTTCATATACCATCTTCTGGAACGATTCTTATCAAGGAGACGGTACGAAAACCTGCGACGTCAAAGTATCCGCGTATTGGTATAGCGACGACGCGAATATTTTTAGCGCAACAGACTCCGGCTATAACTACGGAAAGACGTTTACCGCGTCGAAAAGCGGTTATGTCATATTAAAGGTCGAGCCGTTTAGTAGCTATGCCGACACTGGTACTTTCGCCATAATGTATCAATAACGGCGTGTAACGATTCCCAACGAGGCGCGCGTACCTCGTTATGTGAAATAAAAATCTGAATTTTATGAATTATGCCCCGCATCCGTGTGGGGCGGTATAATGTGTATGGATTGCAGGCGGCTTTCAAAAACAACCGCGTCTAATCCCCATAGTCTTTCATAGCTTCGGCCGCAAGGTCTACGCCTACGCTCGCCGATTCCTCATCGTAGACCTCTGTCTTCGCGAGCGTCTGTTTCGGGGTTTTCGCTTGACGGGATTTTTTAGGCGCAACGCGCGGCGCGGAACGCTTCTTGCCTTCTGAGAAACGCTCTTGAGCCGACGTTGTGTCGGAAAGCGCCAGTTCCACGGCCGCCTTCACCACCCGCGCCTGTTCCGCGGTTATGCGGCACTTTGCAGTAATGTCTTCAGTCGCCGCCTCCGCGATGCGTTCTAAACTTGCATACGTCTTCATGACGACCGCCGCGGTCTTGGAGCCAATGGAGTCTATGTTTTCAAGTACCGCGAAACAAAGGTCTGCGGAGCGCAATTTTTGGTTAAAAGATGTAGCAAACCTATGAGTTTCGTCGCGGACAAACTGTAGCGCCTTGAGTCCCTCGCTCCGCCGCGAAAGTTTGAGGGGAGTCTTGGCAGAAGGTAGCCACAGTTCCTCGTCCCGCTTGGCAAGTCCCACGACGTCGATGTCAAGTCCCAAATCATCGAGCACGGCTTTCGCCGCATTCACTTGTCCAAGCCCTCCGTCAACCAAGATGAGGTCGGGTAGGTTTCTTTTTTCCCGCTGAAGCCGTGAATAACGGCGTTTTACAACCTCACGCATGGCCGCAAAGTCGTCCACGATGTCAATGACGGTACGTAGTTTGAAAATTCGATAATTTCGCTTGTCCGGCACGCCTTCCTTGAAGGTTACAAGCGAAGCCACAGGATGTTTACCGTTGAGTTGCGCGATGTCGAATCCTTCGATGCGTTCAGGACGTCGTTGCAAACCCAATTCCTTTTGAAGTTCGTCAAGCGCCGGACCCGCGCCCCGTTCTTTGACGCGTTTGCGTAAATCCTCGTCTGCGTTCATCTGCGTCATAGCTATCACCGCCGCGTGTTGGCGCTCATTCGGTATTAAGATTTCCGGCGTCCGCCCAAACGTCTCCAGAAACCATATTTTTAAGTAATCACCGAGGGGATTTGCATCCTCATCCCGAGTCTTATCTCCGGTATCCTCGTCATTCGCCTCCACAGATGTTTTGAATCCATCTCTGTTTTTGGCGTCTTCAACGCCGCTCTCATTAAAACCGCTTTCGTCCATGCCGTCTTTTATTTCTTGTTGCTCATTCACGACGTCTTTAACAAAAATCTTCGACGGAGGCGGATGACTCTCTCCATAATAAGACATGATGAATGTCATAAGAGTTTCGTCATCGTTTGCCGCGGAACGAGTGCGGAAAAGTTCTCTGCCAATCATCTTTCCACTGCGCAGGGAAAACAAGGCGATACTAGTCAAGACGCCTTCGCTTGCTATGGCGATGTAGTCCCGCGTCTCGCCAGATATATCTATTATAGAGGATGTGATTGAGGTAAGCGCTTCAATGGAACGAATCGTGTTACGGAGTTCGGCGGCTTTTTCAAAGTTAAGAGACGCGGATTCGCGGTGCATGGATTCGGTCAACTCTATGATGAACGATTCTGTATTTCCAGACACGATTTTTTCAACCTTTTCGAGCATTTTCTGGTAATGCTCGATAGAAGTTTTACCGCAACAGGGCGCAAGGCATCGTCCGATATGAAAGTACATACAGGGGCTCTCTCGTTTATGCATGACGCGGCATTTTCGTAGCGGGAATACTTTTTCAATCAGTCCCATTAGGTTGTCGACTGCCTGTACATTAGGGTAGGGACCAAAGTATTTGGAGCCGTCTTCAATGATACGCCGCGTCTTAAACACTCGGGGGAATTTTTCTTCGGTGATGCGGATGACTGGGTAGGATTTCCCATCCTTTAGGTCTATGTTGTATTTTGGCGAATGTTCTTTGATAAGCGTGCTTTCAAGTATCAGAGCCTCGTATTCACTGGTAGTCAGAATAATTTCAATAGTAATCGCGCGTTTTATAAGCGCCGTCGTTTTCGGTTCCTTTTTACCCGAAAAGTAAGAACAAAGCCTATGACGCAGGATTTTCGCCTTGCCCACGTAGATGATGCGCCCCATCTCGTCCTTCCAGAGATAAACTCCAGGTTCAAGCGGCGCGTCATGGGCAATGGCTTTTAAAGTATCCAATATTTCCATTTTACTCCAGCGGGATTTCGCGTTGCATAAAAAAAGCCGGTTGTGACGCCGGCTCGCCTCTGAGGCATACCGGATATATAGCGATTTGGGAGGGAAACTATATATCCGACAAGCTTACTATCGGTAAAAAACACAAGGAGCATTAACAAAATTTTTCTACTTCCGTCCATTCGCCTTTGCGAGGAATTTTTCGTTATTGACGATGAATCGCTCGTGGGTTCCCTCGCCGACGATTCCGGACTCGTCCCATGCGCTCACCTTGAACACCAGCCGTCGTCCATCTATTTCAACGAGTTCTCCCCGTGTATGAATAGTCTTGCCAAGCGCCGAAGGCGCAAGATGCTTCACATTCACCGCAGAACCAACGGTAGAAAAGCCCTGTTCAAGCCCTTGTCCAATAGCCGTAACGCAGGCTTTCTCCATATAGCCTATCATCGACGGGGTCGCAAACACCTCAAGCGCGCCGCTTCCCCATACCTTTGCCAGTTTGTCAGGCGTAACAAGCGTTACAGCCTCTCCAACGTCGCCTATTTTCATAATTACTCCTTATTTTGTTTTTCCTCGTATCTGCACCCTACGGATTTTACCGCTTATGGTTTTGGGCAACTCTTTGACGAATTCGATGATGCGCGGGTATTTGTAGGGCGCGGTCGTCTTCTTCACGTGATTCTGCAACTCCGCCTTGAGCGCGTCAGACGGCGCATAGCCTTCTGATAACACGATAGTCGCCTTGACCACGGCGCCGCGGTCAGGGTCGGGCGCGCCTGTTATGGCGCACTCCAGGACCGCGGGATGTTCCATAAGCGCGCTTTCCACCTCGAAAGGGCCGATACGGTACCCGGAACTCTTGATAACGTCGTCGGCCCGCCCCACAAACCAGTAATAGCCGTCCTCGTCCCGCCACGCCACATCGCCCGTGTAATACACGCCGTCCCGCCACACGCTTGCGGTCAGTTCGGCGTCTCGGTAATAGCCTCCGAACATTCCGGTAGGCTGACGTTTGTCTGTGCGGACGACTATTTGTCCTTCCTCGCCCATTTCACAGGAGGAGCCGTCTTCTCTAATCAAGTCAATGTCATAGCCGGGCGCAGGTTTGCCCATTGATCCGGGTTTGGGCGTCATCCACGGATAGGTACAAAGCGTTACGGTCAACTCGGTCTGTCCGTAACATTCGCGGAGTTTCAAGCCTGTTCCTTTGAACCACTGTTCATAGATTTCTGGATTCAAGGGTTCGCCCGCGACTGAACAATTTTTCATAAAGGAGAAGTCGTATTTACTCAAATCTTCTTTTATGAAAAATCGGTAAATGGTCGGCGGGGCGCAGAAGGTAGTTACTTTGCATTCGGTAACGACTTCGAGCATTTCGCGTGGGACGAATTTATCGTAATCGTAAACGAAGATTGCGGAGCCGCAGAGCCACTGCCCATAGATTTTACCCCATGCCGCTTTTGCCCAGCCGGTATCGGCCACGGTGAGGTGGAGTCCGCCTTCCTGCACTTGTTGCCAATATTTCGCGGTAGCGATATGTCCCAGCGGGTATGCAAAGTTGTGTTGAACCATTTTCGGCATACCGGTAGTGCCGGACGTGAAATACAGGAGCATAACGTCGTCGTTGGCGTTGACGCTTGGCGGGCGTTTAAATTCCAATGGTTCGTTCCGACTCGCGTCCTTGAAATCCACCCAGTTCTCCTTTGAGGACGGAAACGTTTCGGTTATATGGTGGACGCTTCGGGAGAACGCCTTGTAGCGCAAGGTGTGGACGCCTTCGGCTTTCAACTTGGCTTCCGCTTCGTCTACGCGGCGCATGACGTCTTCGTCTACGCAGACGATACCTTCTATGTCTGCGGCTTTGCATCGGTACACGATGTCTTTGACGGTGAGGAGGTGGGTTGCGGGGATAGCTACGGCGCCGATTTTGTGCAAGCCAATCAGGATGGGCCAATATTCAAATCGACGCTTGAGTATGAGCATAACAGGCGAATTTTTGTGGATACCGGCGTTTGTGAATGTGTGCGCGGCTTGGCTTGAAAGCGCGCCGATTTCCGCGTAGGTGAAGGACGCGGACGCTCCGTTTTCGTCGCGCCATACGAGCGCTGTCTCGTCAGGTTTTTCTTTTGCTAATTCGTCAACCACGTCATAGGCGAAGTTGAAATTGGGCGGAATCGTTACAGAAAAGCTGGCGTAAAGGTCTTCATAAGAGTCAAAATCAGTTCTTTGAACGAAACGTTCTAACAGGCTGTTTCTCATGG
>JAIRKH010000079.1 GCA_031260245.1 Treponema sp.
TTCTCCGCTATATAGTCCCGCGTCCGCAGAAAATCCGTTATCCCGCTGATTATCCGCGAATAGAAGCGTTCTCCCCACAGATGTCCTTTGCGTCCGTGCGCCTTGTTCCACGCCTTCGCGAAATTGCATTTTATCCACTGCATTATCACCGACAGACTAGCGTCTTTCCCCGGCTTTATCAAGAAATGGATGTGATTTCCCATGATACAGAAATCCCATAGGCGGAAACGGAACTTCCGCTTCGCCTTCTCGACGAATGAAAGGAATAATAGCTTGAATAGAGGTTCAAGCAGGCTCATGTCGTCGTGGTCAATTTTCGACGTAACGTGATACGTCGCTCCTTCGAGGAGTATTCGCAAACTTCTCACGCCTGTAATAAGGCGTTGTTATGAGAATTGATTCAGCGTCTGACACCGCTAGTCCCGCGTCTGTGTCTGACACCACCTGCGTTAATTCAGCGGATGGACTATACGCAAATACTCCTTCCTGATATACTGGTTCCATGAATGAAACGCCGACTTCAGTACGGACGCATATCGGGTTCTTCGGCAGGCGCAACGCTGGAAAATCAAGCCTCGTCAACGCGGTAACAGGACAAAATCTCTCCATCGTGTCAGAGGTAAAAGGTACAACCACCGACCCGGTGAACAAGACAATGGAACTCCTGCCTTTGGGGCCTGTTGTTGTGATTGACACGCCGGGCATTGACGACCAGGGCGATATAGGGGAACAGCGAGTTCTCAAAGCAAAACAGGTTCTCAACAAGACCGACGTCGCGGTTCTTGTCGTGGACGCGGTGGAAGGGAAAACGGCGGAGGACGAGGAACTTATCGCCATTTTCCGTAGTAAGCAGACGCCCTTCATCGTGGCCTATAATAAGGCGGACCTCATTGACGCCCCCATTGAGGTAGACGAAACCGAAGTCATAGTGAGCGCATTGACGAAGGAGGGCGTTGACGCGCTCAAAGAAAGAATCGCCGCGCTTGCCTTTACACAAGAGACCAAACTACAAATCGTAGGGGACTTGCTTCAGGGCGGGGATTTTGTGGTGTTGGTAACGCCCATTGACAAAGCCGCGCCTAAAGGCAGGCTAATTCTCCCTCAACAGCAGACCATCCGAGACATCTTGGAGGCTGACGCGTCCGCCATTGTCGTCAAGGAGCATGAACTACGGGATACGCTTGCTCACTTGGGCAAGAAACCTCGTCTCATCGTCACGGACAGTCAGGTTTTCGCCAAGGTATCGGCAGATACGCCGCGCGACGTCCCTCTCACTTCGTTTTCTATCCTTTTCGCCCGTTTGAACGGCTTCCTCGGCGCTTCGCTCGAAGGAGTCAAGGCACTGGACAGCCTCGAGAACGGCGACGAGGTTCTCGTCGCCGAAGGATGCACGCACCACCGACAGTGCGACGACATCGGCACAGTAAAAATCCCACGATGGATCAGAAATTACGTGAACAAGGACGTCAAGTTCAGCTTTACCTGCGGCCGAGACTTTCCCCTTGACTTGTCTCGTTACCGGATTGTCATTCACTGCGGAGGTTGTATGCTCAACCGCCGCGAAATGCGTTACCGTCAAGAGCATAGTCTTGCCCAAGATGTTCCAATTATCAATTACGGCGTAGTTATCGCGCATATTCAAGGAATTTTAGAACGATGTGTGGAAGTGTTCGGATGATGGATTTCGCCAAAATTTTCCGCGACGGCGCGAAAGTTCACTGTGTCGGCGTAAAAGGCGTTGGAGTGTCAGCGTTCGCGGAAATTCTACGCGCCGCGGGCGTTTCGGTGACTGGCTCGGATACAGGGGACGTGTTCTACACGGACGCCATCTTGAAAGAAATCGGGGTACCATATTTCGAAACCTTTGACGCGAAACACATAAAGCCTGACGTGGACGCGGTCGTTTATTCAGCCGCGTATTCGTTGGACGCGAACCCCGAACTCCTAGAGGCGAAACGACTCGGATTGCCAATCTTGAAATACACGGACGCGCTCGGCGAGTATTCTAAACTCTTTGATTCGTCCAGCATAGCCGGGGTTCACGGCAAGACCACTACCACCGCGATGGTCGGCGTTCTGCTTCGCGGCGCGGGAATGCCCGCCCAAATCCTCGCTGGAAGCGCGGTTTCTGAGTTCGGCGGACGCTCTACTTTGTCCCTAGCCGACAAACCTGTGTATTTTGTGGCGGAAACGTGCGAATACCGCAAACATTTCCTGTCGTTTCATCCTAATCGCGTCGTTCTGACCAGCGTTGAGAGCGACCACCAAGACTTCTTCCCCACTTACGCGGACATTCGAGACGCTTTTGTTGAATATGTGGAGAGATTGTCTGAAGAAGGCGAATTAATCTACTGCGCGGACGACGACGGCGCGAGCGAGGTCGTCGAGCTTGCGCGAAAAAGGGAAATAAAGGCAAGACTTACGCCCTATGGCTTCTCCGCTAAAGGCGCTTTTCACATAAAGGAGCATGAAGTCAGAAACGAGAGACAGGTTTTCACATTGGAAAAGTTCATCGAACCGTTCACGCTCAGAATCGCGGGTAAGCACAGCGTTCTTGACGCGACCGCCGCGCTTGCGTTGGTTTCTTCTATAACGTCCACCGCGGGAGGATGGAGCAAAGAACGGCTTGTAGGGGCGAGAGCGGCTTTGGAGAACTTCTGCGGGAGTAAACGCCGCTCTGAAATCATCGGCGAGGCGGGCGGCGTTCTCTTTATGGACGATTATGGGCATCACCCTACAGCCATCAAAACGACTCTCGAAGGTCTCAAGACGTTTTATCCGCGCCGCCGCCTTGTCGTGAGCTTCATGTCCCACACTTACAGCCGCACTGCCGCGCTCTTGGGGCAGTTCGCGGAGAGTTTCGCGTCCGCGGACGTTGTGATTCTGCATAAGATTTACGCTTCCGCCCGCGAGCGATATACGGGCGGCATAACGGGAAAGACTTTATTTGAGCGGGTGAAAGTTCTCCATTCGGCGGTTTACTACGTTGAAGAGCCGTTAGACGCGGTTTCCCTGCTTGAGGAAATCCTCCGTCCGGGGGACCTTTTCCTCACGTTAGGCGCCGGCGACAACTGGAAACTGTCCGAGCCTGTCAGACTTCGTCTGTTTTAATACTTCTTAATGGTTGTCGTCCGAAAAGGCCGTCGCAATCATGGAACGAAACCGCTTGGAACATCTGCGGTTAGGGGTAGAATTGACATGAAGGAGGCGAACCGTGCCGACATATAGCGACGTCCAAAAGGAAGAGACGCTCAAAGGACTCGTGTATAACGATTATTTCTCAGACTTCGGCTACGAACCGAATATCGACAATATAGACTTCGTAATCACCGACAAGACGACGCGGGCCGATTTGTTCAGCGAGGGCGTTGGAGCCTCGAAGCATTACCTGTGGGCGGAGGCGAAGAAGGGCGTCCGCGACCTCTTCGATATGTTTACCCAACTCGTACTCACCTGCAAGAAGACATATACGAAGGGCGAGCATCTCGCCCCGCCTTGGATCGGGGTCTTCGACGAGGCGCGCGTCGCCTTCGTCTCGTTCCACGACGTGCTGCCGATCTTTGCCGAACCCGACTTCAACTGGAACGCGACGCCGAGCGCCCGCGAAGGCGCGGAGTTCCAAAAGGCGCGGGAGAAGGTGAAGAAGCTGATAGGAGCGAGCGTCGCGGTATACCATTTCGGCGTGGACGACATGGAGCTACGCGAGTTTATCGCGACGCGCTTCGCTGGCGGCGCGGGGGCGAGCGTTAAGAGTCCTATCACAAAAGACAACTTCGTGCAGATATTCGTCAGATGGGTGAAAGAGGTGAAGCCGTTCATCGACATACCGAAGCGGATATGGGAAGACTTTGAGCGGCGGGGCGTTCTGGACTGCGACTTTTACCGAGCGGACGTGATGAGCGAAGGGGAAAACACGATAACGGAGAAGCTGAAGATAGTGTTGCGGAACGACAACTACAAGTTTCAGGAGCATTTGAACGATATGTTGTTCACCGCGGGGACATCGCGTGGACAGACGGCGGGGAGGGCTATAGCCGTTTCTGGAACAAGTACGAGCGGCCGCCCGCGCCTATTTATCAACAATACATCATGGACCGGCGGGACTTGCTGACGCCGCAGAACATCCGCGAGACGAAGGGGAGCTTTTTCACGCCGCGGGCATGGGCGGACAAGTCCAAGGAGTATCTAGCGGAGGCGTTCGGGGATAATTGGCAGGAGGAGTATTACGTGTGGGACTGCGCGGCGGGTACGGGGAACCTGCTCGCGGGCTTGACGAACGAGTATAACGTGTGGGCGTCGGACGTGGAGCAAGGGAACGTAGAGACGATGCAGGCGCTCATAGACATAGACGAGGACTTGAACCTGCTCTCCGGACACGTGTTTCAGTTCGACTTTCTGAACGACGGCTTTGACAAGCTGCCCGAAAGCTTGAGGAAGATAATCGACGACGCGGAGAAGCGAAAAAAGTTAATCGTTTACATCAACCCGCCGTACGCGGAAGTTTCAAGCAAGGGCGTAAGGAGTAAAGCCGGCGTCAATCAATCGAAGACGCGCGATAAATACAGTCGGGCTTTAGGTACCGCCGGGCGCGAACTCTTCGCCCAATTCCTTATGCGTATCTACTTCGAGGTTCCTGAATGTAAAATAGGCGAATTCTCAACGCTTAAGGTGTTAAGCGGTCCTGCTTTTGAGCGATTCCGCGACGTTTTTCTGGCGAAGCTTGAGCTATGTTTTATTATGCCCGCGTATACGTTTGATAACGTCGACGGGAAGTTCCCCATAGGTTTCAAAATCTGGGATACTGGAAAAAAGGAAAAGTTTGAGCGAATAGACGCGGACGTCTTTGACGCCGACAGTCGCCGTATCGGGCGGAAGACGTTCTACAATAATAAGAAGTCGCAGATTATCAACAACTGGATTTCCGAATATAAGAGATTCAATGAGAATCCCATTGGATTCTTGGCTGGGATAAACGGCAATGATTTTCAGCATAATAATATTGTTTATATTCTTAACAAGAGAGAACAGATGGCGAATCCGCGCGGCGTTGAAATTACTGGAGACAATCTCGCTGAAATGGTTATTTATTTCGCGGTTCGGCATAGTTTTGAGCATACGTGGATAAATCATAACGACCAATTTCTTTATCCTAACGACGGCTGGGAAACCGATATGGAGTTTCGGAACGATTGTCTTATTTTCACCTTATTCCACGCGAAGAACGCTATTCAATCGCGACACGGCGCGAACCGCTGGATACCGTTTACGGAAAGAGAAGTCGGGGCGAAGGAGAAGTTTGAGTCGAGCTTTATGAGCGATTTTCTCAAAGGGAAGGATTTTAGCGCGGAGGCGCGGACGGTTCTTGACGCGGGGCTGGGCTTGTGGAAATACTATCACGCGGCGAGCAAGGACGATAAGACCGACGACGGCAACGCTTCGTTCTACGACATTCGAGGATTCTTTCAGGGGCGCAAAGAAAACGGAACCATGAACGCGAGCTCTGAAGACGAAGCCTACAACTTGCTTATCGGGGCTTTGCGGGAGAAACTCCGCGCCTTGACGGAGAAGATCCAACCGAAGGTTTACGAATACGGCTTCTTGAAGGAATAAAGACGCGACCTCTCCACGTCTCTCCGCAAAGACTCCTACGTCTCGGTTTCCAGTGAAGACGAAGACGTCCGGAAGCTCTCAACGCCCACTTGTATCAAAGGCGTCAAGCCGCTTTTTCTCGGATAACGATCTCAAGCGAAATCTTGCGGGAATCTCTAATGAACGGCGGCAGACGAAATCTGTTAGACGACTTCTTAATGGGCGCAGGCTGTTTAAGGACTTCCCAACGATTGTTGTCCGAAAGGAGTCGCCGCTGTCCCCATTAGAGGGGGGCGTGGGATTGGAAAAAGCGGCCGCAATTCGTGTATGGCGCATATTGACAACCCTCCGTTTGTTTCGTATGATTCGGACATGGAACACAGAATCAAGATACACAGACTGACGCCTCGGTCGCGCCTACCGCGGTATGAGACAGCCGGGGCCGCCGGTATGGACATCCATGCTTTGCTCGAAGAGTCGGTTCTCATCCCAAGTGGAGCAAGGGCGCTCATACGCACTGGAATTGCGCTTGAGATACCGGAAGGCTTCGAGGCGCAGGTGAGACCCCGTTCTGGGCTCGCCTTTAAACAAGGACTCACGGTGTTAAACGCGCCCGGTACCATAGATTCGGATTACCGAGGCGAGGTGGCTGTCATTCTCGTCAACATGGGCGGTCAGGCTGTTTCCGTAAACGACGGGGACCGCATAGCCCAGCTTGTGTTCGCGCCGATAACGCGGGTTCAGCTTGAGGAAACTGACGCGCTTTCAGAAACGGAACGAGGCGCGGGAGGATTAGGTTCAACGGGATAAGGAAATAGAGCGCGGCTCGGAACACAGCGCTCCCTTGAATCACGCGCTCTGGGTTTTTAGAAAAATATTTTTTCAACAAGCTATAGAAAAAAAATACCATTCCGTGTATACTTTTCTCATGGGGAATATATACGTTTTTGTGAATCAGAAAGGTGGGGTGGGCAAGACCACCTCGGCAATCAATATAGGCGCGTTTCTCGCCGAAGAAGGCAAGAGCGTGTTACTCGTGGACTTTGATTCCCAAGCGAATCTTTCAAGCGGTCTGGGCTTGTCCGGCGTCAAGCCCGGCGTCTATGAACTTATATCTGGAGAGGCTTCTTTGGCAGAGGTCGTGAAGCCGACTTCCATTCCGAATCTCGCGGCCATTCCGTCAGACATAGACCTTTCCGGCGCGGCTGTCGAGCTTATAGAGCAGGAGCAGAGAGATTTCTTTTTGAAGAACGCGCTTGCGCCGGCGCGGTCAAGATACGACTATATTTTGATAGACTGCCCTCCTTCCCTGGGGATTCTCACCATAAACGGACTTGTCGCGGCCGACCATGTATTGATTCCAATGCAATGCGAGTATTTTGCGTTGGAAGGGCTTTCGCTGTTGCTTCAGACCGTCAAGCGCATAAATAGGCTGAATCCGACCATTGACATTGGAGGCATATTCTTCACTATGTTTGACTCCCGCATAAAATTGAGCCAGGAAGTAGTGAAACAGGTGAGCGCCCGTTTCAAAAAGCAAGTGTTTAATACGGTGGCGCCGCGAAACGTCCGCCTTTCTGAAGCGCCGTCCTACGGACAGCCCATTTCCATCTACGACCCGCAGTGCGCCGGGGCAAAGGCGTATCGGAAGCTCGCACAGGAGTTGATACAACGTGGGTAAATTCGGTTTAGGCAAGGGGCTTGACGCGCTCCTGCCCACATATTCTGAGAAAACAAGCGAATCTGGCGCTGTACTTCTCGCGCCTTTGGACAAAATCAGACCAAATCCCAATCAACCTCGCAAGTCTTTTGACGAGGACGCGTTAGTCGAGCTTGCGAACTCCATTCGGGAACACGGGATTATTCAGCCCATTATCGTGGAAGAAGTCGAAGACGGGTACCTCATTGTCGCGGGAGAGCGTCGATTTCGCGCGGCGCGGTACGCGGGACTTGGGGAAATTCCTGTCATAGTCCGCGCGTATTCGGAAGAGAAGCGTCTTGAAGTCAGCCTGATTGAAAACATCCAACGCACGGACCTCAACCCCATAGAAGAAGCGTCCGTCTACAAGGCGCTCATGGACCTTACGGGTAAAACCCAAGACGCGATTGCGGATCTGGTCGGTAAGAACCGCTCCACAGTAACTAACGCGCTCAGACTCTTGAAACTGCCCCTCCCCATGCAAGAGAGCCTCAAAAAGGGAGAAATCTCCCCGGGACACGCGCGCGCGCTCCTTGCAATAAGAGACTCGCCCGCGCGAGAAAAGCTGTTCAAAGATATTAAGGCAAAGGGGCTTTCCGTACGGTTCGCGGAAAAAGCGTCTCTTGGAGGGCAGACGGATTCTCTCCGATCAAGACAGACGGTCAAGCCCAAACGGGACCCGCATCTTGCCGACATGAAGGAGCGATTCATAGAGATCCTTGGCACCAAAGTATCCATTGAAGGCGGCTTAGACCGCGGAGTCGTCCGCATCGAATACTACTCCATGCAAGATCTGGAAAGGCTCTACGAGATTCTCGCAAGGCAATAAGGAGACGAGCGTCCCTCCGCGGCGGCTCTTTCCAAAGAGCGTTACCACTCCTTCCTTAAAGAAAGACGGAGCGTTCAATACGTCTCTAAGCGTATGGGGCGTATCGACGGCAATGCTAACGGTTTAAATAATTTCCTAACAGAGAGAATGCTTCTTGCGTAACTAAAAACTTCTTGCCATTTTTATCGCTATGTAGTAGAATAACGGCATGAAAAAGTCGTCTTTATTGCTTTTAATGGGCTTGTTGATTAGCGTCTCTGGGTCGGGCGATCACAGGAGCGCAGTGGGCTCGATAAACAGGCGCATCAGGCGTATTGCGGAACAAGGGAACATCGCGCGCCCAGAAGAAATCACCCCTCATGTCTATGCAGGTTCTATTGATTACAACTACCCTGAACCGGACCAAAATATCGGCGTCTATCTTTACAATAGAGCGGATTCCATGCAGAGCGGACAAGAGGGTATCCTCCAAATCGGGCTTCAGAGTAAGAGTCAAGCCCTAGACGGACTTCCCCCATTCAACATGGTTCTGCTTGTTGACGCATCCGCATCTATGACGGCTCAAATCCCGCGCCTCAAGGACGCGATGGCGCTTTTTATGGGAAAGGTCAGATCTATCGACTCCTTATCCCTCGTCGGTTTCAACGACGTCGCATCTGTACTTTTCCCGTCTAGCTTCATGGACGCGCCGGAAAGAAAGCGGTCTTTCGTGGACGCAGTCGGCGCGATTCGCGCCCAAGGCGGCACGAACATAGAAGCGGGACTCGACACAGCTCTTGAACAGGCTTTGGTTAACCTGCGCCATGACGCGGTGAATATCGTTGTCCTTGTCTCTGACGGAACGGATTTGTCGGCGCGGCGTAGGGAAGAGGGAGCAAGGTCGGGCGCTGTCCACGCGACTCTTTCGTGGAAAAACCGTAACGACCTTGACCTCCACGTCGTAACGCCCGGCGGAGAACATATCTATTATGGCTATAAAAAAGATTCCTCCGGGGGCGAGCTTGACGTAGACATGAACATCACCGGCGAGTCCACAGAGCCTATTGAAAATATCTTCTGGCTGGAGTCCGTACCGACTGTCGGAATTTATCGCGTATTCGTCCAGAACTTCAAATTCCACGAGGACAAGCATGATCCAACGCCGTTCAGGGTGGAATTGAAAAACGGACAGGTCCATACGACGTTTGAAGGACAAACAAACGGTGTGGGCAATTCGAGTAATGTCGAGGTTTGTTCCTTTCAATACGCCGGGGATGGGCTGGTTCAGACTTTTCAAATAATAGGGCGTTACAAAGAGAAAAATATCGCCGTCTCAACGGTGGGAATAGGAGACGATTTTGACGCGGAACTCATGCAGGCGCTTGCCGAGGAGTCCCACGGCGCGTCCCGCTTCTTGGAAGACGGCGCGGTCATGATGGATATTTTCGGCTCGGACGTGGAGTTTGAACGGCTTGCGATTCCCGCCGTGCGGAATCTGACGATTGAACTGGAATTCCTGTCCGGTGTAGAGGTTCTTGGATCTGACGGCGCTGTCGTCATGGGAAACCGCCTCTCCTATGAATCGCCGACGCTCAACACGGGCGATTATCGAACCTTTCTCTCGCGCTACCGCTTGCCTGTCTTTGCCGAAGACGCCCCGCGAACCGTGCGGCTCGCCGTCTTGACCATGCGCGTGGACGAGGAAACGGTTCAGGAAAAAACCCTCTCCATCACGCTTGCCGAAACTGTCCGCGAAGACCCTATGACTTTATATGCAAGCGCTATATTGCGATTTGCGGAGAATCTTAAAGAAATAGGCGAACGTTACTATCAGGACAAGGACAAAGCCGCGGCTCTGCAAAAAACGCGGGAGAGCGCCGCGGAGATAGACGCGACAAAGCGGAAGTTAAATGGAGCGGAGGCTTTTGCCGATGAGAGTTTCATACTCGCAAAATACATCGGTATATTAGACGAAAAAACAGAAACAGACGCTCCGTCGCGGCCGCAAAAATCTGTTAAGTCTACAGAAGTAGGAACGACCTCGCGAAGGTTCAATAAATGATCGTCTATTTAGGCGCGTATACAGAAAGCGGCGGCAGGGCGAAGGGCGTCTATTCGTTCAACTTTGACCCTGAAACGGGTAGGATTGACCGACTCCGTCTCGTGGCGCAAAGCGCCAACCCCACATATATGGCGCTTTCTTCCACGGGCGAATTTCTCTATGCAGTCAACGAGACTACCGAATGGCGGGGGCAACGGACAGGCGCGGTTTCAGCCTTTGCTGTAGGCGACGGGGGAAATCTCTCTTTCCTCAATCAAGTCTCCAGTGGCGGACGGGGTCCTTGCCACATAGCGCTTGCGCCAGAATCTCCTTGGGCGGTGGTTTCCAACTACACAGACGGCAGTATCAGCGTCCTGCCTATAAACGCGGACGGGAGCCTCTCCGCTCCCTCTCAAACTATCTGTTTTCAAGGCAAGAGCGTGGACGCGGAGCGGCAAACCGCGTCTCACGCCCATTGTTTTGCGTTTGACAACGACGGCAAAAGGGGATTCGTCTGTGATTTAGGCGCGGACAAGGTGCGCTGCTTCCATTTGAGAGCTTCCCAGTTAAAGGAAGAAGTAACCTTCGCGTCTGACCCGGGATCTGGCCCCCGACACATGATCTTTCATCCGTCAAAACCTCTTGCCTATGTAGTCAACGAGTTGAATTCCACAGTGGACGTCCTGAATATGCGGCTTAAGGGAAATAGGGGTTCTGCGCAAAAACTGCAAACGCTTACGACTCTGTCAGAACCGTTACATGGGAACACGGCGTCGGCCATAAAGCTTGACGCGGACGCTCGTTTTCTCTATACGTCGAACCGCGGCCGCGACGGCATAACGGTTTTCGGCGTTCAAGACAGCGGCTTGCTCAAATACGCTGGA
>JAIRKH010000124.1 GCA_031260245.1 Treponema sp.
ATAACGTTCTATAGCCGCCGCATCATGGGGCGCCGCCAAAGAGACGGCGATAGGAATAGTACCGTACATACACAGAGAAGAAGCGATACCAATGAGCGAAGCGGGGATTATTCCCAAAATCCAATAACCGGCGATTTGGCGGAATTGAATATCAAAATAGCGCCAGAAACAGACGAGTTCCCGTTTAAGGATTTCAACTATTCAGCTTCACCAATTTATAGTTCTTACTGCCCAATCCTATTGTCGTGGCATGGTCTATAGTATGGACGCCGTTTTGGGACTCTATACGCTCAATGAGTGAAGCGCCGTCCGTCGCGGCGTAGATCAAATCTACGCAAGCCTTATCTAGAGCGACCGGATCAAGGGACGCGAGAATACCGATGTCGTGCATATCCGGATCCGCAGGGCGCGAAGAACAATCACAGTCAACGGAAAGGCGGTTCATCACGTTAATATAGAATATCTTTTCACCGCGGTCGTCTGCTACAGCTTTTGCGGCTTCGGCCATTGACTCAAGGAAAGCGTCTTGCTTGCCACCCCACAGGTTCGTTTTACTCTTGCCCGCGCTATGAATCCACGCTTTCCCCTCTGAAGACCCCACTCCTTTAGTAAAGGCTGTAAGAAATTGCGACCGCCCGGTTCGCCGGTGCTTATTTTCACAGCGGCCTTGCCGGACGCCTTGCGTCCTAAGGCGTCATAAACAGACATAAGTCCAGTAGGGCTTATATCCGCGGTGAAATACACTTTTATAGCGCCGCCCTGTCCCACAGGCGCGGTCTCCTCGGATGGAACTATTTGCGACGTTGCTTCAAGAGCCGAAAACAAACCGCCGTCAAGACGGCGATTTGTTTGGTCAGGAACCAGCCAAACGTTTTCTTGACATATTCATAGCCCGCGTCCTGAATCCACCGTTTGGTAGGGATAAGAAATTCCTTACCGTTGTTCAAAATTTCTTTTACCATAATAATCTCCATAAAAATAGTTGGCGCTTGCTATATGAAATCATAGCAGATAAATAACAGGCTGTCAATCTTAAGACGATTTTTTAACCGCGGCGCCTATTCAGAGCCGCTTACTAACCTTGAACCGCACCGGATAGCGGTACCGCACGGCCACAGCCTGTCCGTTTGATTCTGCGGGAATAGCCGTTACGCCCTTGAACGCGTTTACCGCGGCGTCTCCGAAACCCCTATCCGGCGGGTCTTCCTTTAAGATGCTTATACGGCGGATTTCTCCCTTGCTGTCAATGAAAAGCTCCAGAATGACCGTTCCTTCCACGCCGGCGCGCGAGGCAATGAGTGGATAAACGATATTATTCCGTATGCAGTCCGCGTTTATCTTCGGCGCTAACGATATTTTGTTTTGCGGCAAGTAATCCACATCAGACGCGCCGCGGATTGAGTCCATCCGGTCTGGGCCCGCGGAATTGGATGTGGACGCAGGCTGTTCCGGTGTTTCGGGCGGGGGTTCTTCGGTTTCAACTATCTGTTCCGCGAGTCTCCGCGGCGCGGAGACCGATTGAGGCGGCGTCGAGGGCGGAGGAATCACAGGAGGCGGTTGAAGTTCCTGGACGTCAATCAGTTTCACCACACGAGGCTTTTCCTCTTGTTTTTCCGATTCCGCGGGGCGGAATTCAGGACGCCAGAGCGCTATAAGACTAATATGTATTAGAAACGCCGCTAAGAAAGCGAAAGCGCGGATTTTTTTCATAATTACCCCACTAACGATGGAGGAGACGCGGCGTTTCTAGGCGCATAACGTCAGCCGCCGCTCTCCTCTTCTCGTACAATACTGTCCACCCCCACCACCGCGTCAGTCTCGTCGATGTTGAGAATACGGACGCCTTGGGCGGCTCTGCCCATTATCCGAACCCTGTCTACTTTCAGCCGAAGGGACTTGCCTTGCCCCGTGATACACATGATTTCCTGATTTTCAAGCACGTTGACGCACCCCACAAGCTTGCCTGTCTTTTTCGTTATCATATAGACGCGCTGACCGCTCGTCCCGCGCCCGTGTGGACTGAATTCCGCGAAATCCACTCGCTTGCCAAAGCCGTGTTCAGACAAGAGGAACATGGTTTCGTTGTCCGTTACCTTGAGCGCGCCGATAAGCTCGTCGTCGGCGTCGAGCTTCATACCTTTGACTCCATGCGAAGACCGCCCTACGGAGCGAACAGCCTTCTCGTGAGTGCGGAGCGCACGCCCTTTACTGGAAATCAACGCCACCTCGTCGTTACCCGTGGTAAGGAGAGCGCTCACCAATTTGTCGCCCGCGTCCAACGCCAATGCGCGTACGCCCCGCGTCCTCGCATTGGCGAACTCGCGGGTCGGCGTCTTCTTCACCACGCCCCGCGCTGTTACCATGAACAAAAACGCGTCGTCTGAAAATTCCTTGAGCGAAACAACAGTCGTAACGTCCTCGTCTTGAGAAAGCGTCAGCAGAGTCTTTATATGTTCGCCCTTAGCAATACGAGAGACTTCCGGCAATTCATGCGTTTTCATCCAATACGCCTTGCCCGCGCTTGTGATGAACATCACATACTCGTGCGTGCACGCCACGAATATCTGCTTGACAAAGTCGTCTTCCGCAAGTTTGGCGCTCATCACGCCTTTGCCCCCGCGTCCCTGATTGCGGTAGGCGGACACAGGCGTCCGCTTTATGTAGCCCATGTTTGAAATGACAATCATCATCTCCTCTTTCTTGATGAGGTCTTCAACGTCAATGGTCTCTACTTCGCCGTCAATAACGTCTGTTCTGCGCTTGTCTCCGTAGCGCTCTGCTATACTCGCGGTTTCTTGCTTTATTACCCCGAATAATTTTCGCTCGTCAGCCAAAAGCGACTTCAAATACGCTATATGAACCTTCAAGTCCGCGAGCTCTGCTCGTAATTTCTCAATCTCAAGACCTGTAAGCCGTCCCAACCGCATTTCCACAATGGCTTGAGTTTGAACGTCCGAGAGCGCGAACTTCTCCTTGAGACTGGCGCGAGCGAGGCTGACGTCCCGGGAATTTTTGATAATCGTCACCACTTCGTCTATGTTGGCGAGAGCCTTCACTAGTCCGTCCAAAATATGCTCGCGTTCATCGGCTTTGCGGAGTTCAAACTTCGTACGCCGCGTCACCACTTCAAAACGATGGTTTACGAAATACTTGATAAGCTCCTTCAGATTCAGGGTTTGAGGCTTACCGTCAACCAGCGCCAGATTTATGACGCTGAAGGTTGATTGGAGCGCGGTCTTTGAGAAAAGTTGATGCAGGACAACCTTGAGAATCGCCCCTTTTTTCAAGTCAATGACGATTCGTAAGCCGTCGCGGTCAGATTCGTCGTTGACTGACGCGAGTCCGTCTATTCCCCTTTCCTTAATCAAGGCGCCGATGCGCTCCAAGAGCAGGGCTTTGTTGACGTTGTAAGGGATTTCGTTGAATATCAGAGTTTCTTTGCCGCTCTTGCTTGTTTCCACAGTGAATTTACCGCGCACAAGGAGCTTGCCCCTGCCAGTCTTATAGGCTTCTCGTATGCCGCGCTTGCCGAATATTACGCCGCCTGTGGGGAAGTCAGGCCCATCGATGCGTTTCATTAACTCTTCCACAGTAATGTCTGGCTCGTCGATATAGGCGCATACCGCGGCGCAGACTTCGGCGAGGTTATGGGGCGCCATGCTTGTAGCCATGCCGACAGCGATGCCGCTTGCCCCATTGACCAAGAGATTCGGCACAGCCGCGGGCAATACGACAGGCTCTTTCAAAGACTCGTCAAAATTAGGAATGAAATCAACGGTTCCCTTGTTAAGGTCTTGGAGCATTTCATCGCCTATGCGCGAAAGTTTGGCTTCGGTATAGCGCATGGCGGCCGGCGGGTCCCCATCAATAGAACCGAAGTTACCCTGTCCATGTACCACCGGATAGCGCAGGGAAAAATCTTGCGCCATGCGCGCAAGCGCGTCGTAAAGCGCCGCGTCTCCATGCGGGTGATACTTACCCATAGCGTCTCCAACGATACGGGCGCTTTTCTTAGTGGCGGAACCGGGGCGTAGTCCGAGCTCGTCCATTGAATAGAGGAGCCTGCGATGCACGGGCTTCAAGCCGTCTCGAGCGTCGGGTAAAGCCCGCGCTACTATTACTGACATAGCGTAATTTAGATAGTCGGTCTTGACTTCGTCTTCTATGGCGACAGGTATTATTTTTCCAGTTTTTACTTTTTCCGCTTCTTCGTGTGATGTTTCTTCCATAACTACTATCATATCAAAAAGAGACGCTTTTGTCAAATCCCCCCGCCGAGTATGCGAAGACGAGGGACCGCTTGGGGCGTAATGGAAAAACGGCGCCGAACTCCGCGTTAGAACTCACAGGCAATGGCTACTCGGCAATTATTTCTACTCCTAACGGAAGCGGGCGTCGTAAATCTTGGACTCCGTTTTTTATAGTACATTTTTACGATTGAAAGATATTTTTAATCTTTATGGAGGAAATATGCTTGATCATTCCTACACGCTGGGCGCCGACCACATATAACGGGTGATTTTCTCGTCGCTCATCATAAGCTGATTCTTGTAAATCTGTCGCCATTGTTTGAAAGCCTCGCGGTAAACGTCCGCGTTTTCCTCATTGGGAACAAACGTTCGCTCAATCTTGACTAGTTTCCGCGCTGTATCCTGTATATCTGTATACAAGCCCACGCCGACGCCCGCAAGTATTGCCGCGCCGAGGGCTGTGGCCTCTTTCACGACTGGGACATCCACCGGAATCCCAAGAGCGTCCGCCAAAATTTGCGCCCACAATCGGCTTTTTGACGCTCCGCCTGCAAAAACCGTTTTTGCGGACAAATGACTGTGCGTCTTTTCCACCAGTTCGAGATGCCCTCGTGTTACCAAAGCTGTGTTCTCCATGATGGCGCGGTAAAATGTGTACTTGTTGAATTTTTCGGGCGAGAGTTCGAAATTTATAAAAGCTGGCGCCGCGTGCCGCCATGCGATGAAGTTCATTATATCGGAAAACGTGCAAGCCATACCGTAACAACCCGCAGGGATATTGGCCGCCTCCGTGTCCATAAGGGCGTAAGTATCGGCGCCGCGCGCGGCCGCGAGACGCGACTCTTCCTGACAGAAGCCGTCCCTGAACCAGCGCATCGCCAGCCCCGGATTGAACGCCAAAGCTTCGTATTGCCACAAATTCGGCAAGGCGTGGCAATTGACCCGCACGGAACAGTCGGACGGCGTAACCGCGCTCGCGGTATTACATTCGTACTGCCAGAAACTGCCGCCGAAGATTGCCGACTCATACGCGCTGGTAACGCCTACTCCGATAGTTCCCAGCTGGCAGTCTCCACCGCCCGCCACAATGGGCGTTCCTTCAATCAAGCCTGTTTCTGCCGCTCCTTTTTTTGATACTTTGGCGATGAGAGTTCCGCACTCGACTGTGTCTGGAAAGACATCGTCTCGTAGTCCGCACCGTTGTGCGATACTCGCATCCCATGTCCGTTTCTTCAAGTCAAACAAACCTGTCGTGGAACCGTTACTGGGTTCAACAGCCAACACTCCCGACAGCTTGTAGACGAGCCAGTCGTTGAACATACCGATTTTTGCGGTCTTTTTGTAGATTTCTGGCATTTTGTTCTTAACCCAGAGCAGGCGGGGGAGAGCGCTCAACGCGAAGGTCTGACCTGATTTGTGGTAAAGTTCCACTTCCAGACGCGGGTCCGACAGTTTTAGAAGGCGCGCTTCATCGTTGCTCCGAGCGTCTACGTTGGCGCACGCCCATATTTCTACGCCGGTCTTGTCATAAAGTACGATGCCTTCCCGCATACACGTCGTGGAAACCGCCGTGATTTGCCTCGCGTCAACGGCGGTTTGTTCGAGCGCTTCCCTGAGGCAGGCGCAGGCAAGCGCCCAGTTTTTATTCCAATCAAAATTCATACTGCCTGAGAAACGAGGATCCTCGCGGTGCGTCCATTCTTTTTGAACGCGCCCAACCTGATTTCCATTAATATCAAAGAGAATGGCTCTGACGCTGCCCGTTCCCGCATCAAGCGCTAAAAGCATATTTCCCCTCCTAAAATAATAATAGCAAAATGGATTATATTTAAAAGAATAAATTGATTAAAGAGCGTTATTCTTTATTTACGCGTTTTCCCGTCCGCAACTTATAACTCGGTTTAATTTCGCCGTTATTGTTTAAGCGGTCGACGATCATATCAAAATACGGCTTATGCAATTCGCTTGAGATGAAATTACGTTTTAGGTTCTTGCAAAGCGATAATTCAGAACCAGAACCGCCGAACAAGACTTGCACAACGTCCGCTTCTTTCGTCGCCGCCTTTATGAGCATTTCAACCATCGCAAGTGGAATTTGGCACGAATGAAACGTTTTATCTTTCGAGAGGTTTTTCACCAAGTCAAAATACCACCACGAATAAGGCGCGCGCCCTTTAGAGCCGTTTGCGATATTTCGTTTTATGCGCCTATCGGTTGGGTTTTGGTATGGAACTGCGACTTGTTCTTTGTAAAAAGCGTTCTCTTTTGTTTTCGTCGCGTGTAGAATCGAGCGGTGCGCGGTTGTGAACTTCTTCGGCGAATGTCCGACGTTGGTGTTGTAAATCCATACGTAATCAAAGACGTTATAGGCGTTTTCGTCCAGGTATTTTACGCGCAAATAGGCGTTTTGTTTTGGATAATTTATCATAAACAGGTTACCTTGAGGTTTTAACACGCGCATACATTCTTTTGCTAACGCAATGTACCATGCGATATACTCGTCCCATTTCCGCGTGTATTTTTTCCCCGCGTAGTCAATTCCCACGTTATAGTCTGGGTCTCCGTATACCATGTCTATTGAATTATCCGGTATGCGTTTCAACGTTACAAAAACGTCTTCGTTAAAAACTTTATTTATAACGTTAGTCATTTTCAAACGTCCTTTTTCTCTAGTGATATTCTTTCTTTAGCGTATAAACCGCTTTCAATAAAGGAGGCTTGAATAGAGAGGAAAGCACCCTCGTTATTTGTAATAATTATCACTCCTCACTTTCGCTGTCAAACACCACTTCGCCTATTTCTGATGGGCGTACCGTCGCGCGGTACGCCTCGATAGCGGACTTTTCACGCTCAAGCTCCGAGAAGTCGTAGACTACTCCACCCGTCGAGTCTGTACGCACTTCCGGCGAACTATAAACGCCGATTTCCTTGACGATACTGTCCTGAGCGCGTGGCAAATTCGAAGGAGCGCACACGTCGTCTACAAGCGCTCTGTCGCTATGTCCAACGTCCACCGTACGCACTCCGCGCGGGAAAGCCCATACATGGGCGTAACCGAGTTTTCGCAAATTTTCAAACTTGATTGTTTCATTATTCTTTTTGACAAGACTGGAACGAATCGCCGGGACGAGCCAAAATAGGACGGAAAACACGAGAGGCGACATCCCCAGACCTATTGTGATGATTGGCAGAGGATTCATAGAAAACTTTTCTAGTAAATAATAAGTCATACCGTAAAGGAAAGACGGCGCGGAATCTGTTACTGTTGAGATGAGTTGAAGGACGGTTCTGCCGCCTCTAGGTAGTTCGCGGGCGACGATTTCGCCGTACTTGATTGCGTTGAACAGAAAATACCCGCCGAAAAGCACGTTCACTCCATTTATAACGCTGAGCCAAACGTTCATGCTTTTCTTATTTGACGAAAAAACTTCCACGCGTTTCAAGGGGCTTGAGCCGACAAAACTATGATCGCGGGTATCGGCGCGGAGAAGGAGGTCGTCAAAACGATAGACCACCGTACCGTAGTCTGTAGCTTCCGGACTACCATTGAATTCTGCGCAAAACGCCGTGATTGCGCCCTCCGCGTCAGAAAGAGGTAAGCCCGTGAGCATGACATATTCCGGCAGAGAAATGACCCCCTTGTTCGCCTGAATATAGGCGATGACCGCCCTGCGCGACCGCGTTTCCCAGTCCGCGTTGGGATTCCCGTCTCCGAAAACAAAGGAGAAGATAGCTTTGTGCAAGGGACGCCCCGCCGGACGCGCCTGCCTGCCGCGGTAGTTTGGGTTAAAAGACTTGGCGATTTCCGAATAGAACCATATCCTGATGATAAGGTCGAATATGCCGTGAGCGAGAAATAAACCGCCTCCGTGGTCGCTACGGCTGTTGGAATTGGATGAGCCGCCGATAGAAACTACCAGAGCCAAAAGCGCTAAAAGCATGAACAATGCAAAATAGCCGATAAGCATTACCATTATCCAGACTTTGAACAGCAACGAGGCGAATATTTTTAGTCCTTTGCCGAATTTCTCGAATAATTTCCATAGAAAAACGCTAGGACCGCGGTATTTGCTCTTGAAACCATGAGGAAACGAATATAGAATCTCGCCTGATTCGGTAACTTGAAGACGCCCAGCGTATTCATCGGCAACAGCGGGCGCCAGTTCTTTCACTTTTGTGAGTGAAAGAGCCGTTTTTGCGGCAATGTCCACAACCGTCGCCCCGCTTCTCTGCCGTTTAAAGGCGTTTGTTATGACGGTATAAGCTTCTCTGTCTTTTATATTTCGATTCATTTTTCCTCCCAATTCCCCTTCAAAATTTCCGCGAGAGTTATTGTCTCAAAAAATTTATTTAACAAAGCATCGGCTTTTTCCCAAACCGCATGACTTAAACAGCGTTCTGTTCCAAAGCAGTTTTCTATATGGCTCTTACAGACGTCAGTACCTAGATTCTCACCGGAGGCTTCCAGTATATCCCTGATCGTAATCTCATCAAGCGTTTTTGCAAAGTGAAATCCCCCTCCCGGTCCCCTCACTGAGGTCACAATGCCGGCTTTCCTAAGTCTAAAGAAGATTTGCTCTAAAAATATCGGAGAGATACCTTCACGCTGAGACAGGTTATTGATTGAGACAGGCTCGCCATTCGCTCCTAAATCCGCCAAAGCCAATGTAGCCCGTAACGCATAACGTCCTTTCGTAGTTATCTTCATAGTACCTCCTATTCTTTGAATTTTGATTTGTATTATAATATTATTTTTATAATATGTCTAGTGAATTTTA
>JAIRKH010000015.1 GCA_031260245.1 Treponema sp.
TTTTTCCAAACGCCGCGAATGCCTAATACTAACGCGCCCGCAAGACGTCAGAGGGAGGGAAACACGTCTGCCTGAAGGGGCGAAGATAACGATAACGAGCCTTATACGGGTAAATTAAAGACGTTTGTTCAAATAACGCCCGGATATAAATTAAAGATACAGTTCACTTATTCCGATAATAATATTGTATGTTTAGGACAGGCGCTTATCCTAGACGAGAATGGTATGACTTTTATCATACATATAAAATTCATCAAAGTCCCCCGAAAATCAACCAACGCCATAAATGCGATGGTTTTTGGGTTTGACGACGATTAGAAACTTCAAAAAGAAGTTTAAGAAAATCATAAAGAGGATATTCATGCGGATTGTTGAGATAAAAGAGATTATCAGAAAAGACGTTCCTATCTACTATCGCAGGCTTTATTCAAGCGTTTTAGTCATGGAACTGATGAATAAGATCATAGAAAGGAAAATAGATTTCTCTATAGAGGCAAAACCCACAGGACAAAAAGATATACTTGTCACCATTGCGGAACCCATTGATTATCCCCTTGTACCTCTTCTCAGAGAATTAAAGAAATTCATTAACGAAATCGACTCCGATGGTCAGCTTCCTCCCCTTTAATTTTATCGCTTCTTCAACGGAAGAAACGATAGAGTGTGGGAAGAGACTCGCCGCCTGCCTCGAAAAAGGAGACGTGGTATCTTTACGCGGACCAATAGGCGCGGGTAAAACCTATTTTACCAAGGGCATAGTTGCGGGTCTCGGCGTCGAGGACGAAGTTACCAGCCCTACTTACACGATAGTCCATGAATACGCGGGAGAAACCCCTGTTTATCATATCGACGCGTACCGCCTCCGAGGAGACGACGACTTTGTCGCTTTGGGCGGCGAGGAGTTCTTCGGCGGAGACGGAGTCGTCGTTATTGAATGGAGCGAAAGAATCCCGAACTCGATTCCTCGCGGCGCTGTCGTCATTGAAATTAAGATTCTGGAAGATGGGAAGAGAAGAATTATGTCGCTATCGCCTGATAATTTCTAAAAAATCAAGAATATCGATTTTATCCTCTTGTATAAACTATTCAAAATTTCTTAATATATCTTTAATAATATTCCTTATGTGTTTTAGGAGGATACATTGAGAATAATTCTTTTATTGGCGGCTCTACTTACCTGCGCGGGCTGTCAGAAGAAGCAGGTAAACGGAGCGAACGAAGGACCGAGAGCGACAGAGAGCGGCGGTAGGTTGTTCATCTATAACTGGACGTATTACACGCCCCCGTCTGTCATCGAGAAATTCGAATCTGAATACGGCGTAACGGTGATCTACGACGAATTCGCTTCAAACGAGGATATGTACGCCAAGATTCAGGCGGGCGGTAGCGGCTACGACATCGTATTCCCGTCAGGCGATTACGTGTCAATCATGGCGAAACAGGGTATGATCGAGAAGCTTGACAAATCCAAGCTCGCTAATTTGAGCAACATCGATCCTCTCGTCCTGCAAAAGGCGACATACGACTCAAATATGGATTACAGCATCCCTTATTACTGGGGCGCGGCCGGCGTCGCGGTAAACGCTTCAAAAGTGACGAATTTTGAGAAAAACTGGGACGTCTTCAGCCGCGAAGATCTAAAGGGACGTATGACCATGCTCGACGATATGCGGGAAGTCATGGGAGACGCGCTCGTGCAGTTAGGCTTTTCAGTAAACACAAAAAATCCGTCTGAAATTGAGCAAGCTAAAAATCTTATCAACGACAAATGGAAGCCGAATCTCGTCAAATTTGACGCGGAGGCTTTCGGCAAAGGCTTCGCCAACGGGGATTTCTGGGTTGTGCAAGGATACGCCGAGGTGGTCTACGAGGAAATCGCCGACAACGAGGAACTGTGGAAGAATACGGTGTTCTTCATTCCCCAAAACGGCGGCCCCGCGTATATTGATAGTATGTGTATCCTCAAAGGCGCGAAAAACATAGACCTTGCTTACAAGTTCATCGACTTTATCCACCGTCCGGAAATCTACGCGGAATTCACAGATTATTTCGGATTCCCGGCTACAGCGAACATTCCTGCGCGGGCGTTAAAGCAGAAGACGCCTTACTACACTACCGAAGATTTGGTGAATACCGAGTTGAAAGAAGACCTGGGCGAGTCGCTGGAACTCTACAATGACGTGTGGTTCAATTTCATAAGAATAGGAGAATAACTCTAAAAACTGCGGGTCGTATATTTGTCTAAAGATAAACGCTCGATCCGCGGGCGTCCTACGAAGCGGCTTCCGGCGGGGACCTAGTTCGCCGCCAAAAATCTCGTAAAACATGAATTCTCCCCGCTCGGTTCTCAATTCAGAAATCGTTTTCTAAAACGCCGCTTGCCGCTCTAAAAAACGTCCTGTATCGTTTGAGGAATTTTTTTTCTTGGAGAACAATATTTGAGAGAATCGCTGTTTTCCCCAGACATACGCCACGGTTTCCCCGCTTTCCCGATGATACGCATAAATAAACCACGCCTTGTTCTTCTTTTCCCGATACTTTATGAATCACCACCGCCAAGTATTTATAACGTATTTTTCCATAATCTTGAGATTTTGCAAGAAAAGCCTTGACTTTTCTTATCAATACACATATCTTCTATGACAAAAGTTGATATTTTGTCATAATTAGGAGAAAACATGAAAGAAATAGAGGAATTGCTTCCTCATAGAAAGCCGTTTCTGTTCGTTGACGAGATAGTCACGGCGGATAAAGACAGAGTCGTCGCGAAACATACATTTACGGACGAGGAATTTTTTTTCAAGGGGCATTTTCCGAAATATCCGGTAACGCCGGGCGTGATATTAATAGAAACGATGGCGCAAGCCGGCGGCGCGGGACTACGAAAAATCGACGCTCTACCCGGAGACGCGCTGTTTTTCCTGGCTACGGTTGATAAGGCGAAATTCCGCAGACAAATTCGCCCCAATGAGGAAGTCCGTCTTGAAATCAATAATCTACACATATCGCCCAAGATGATAAAACAGGCGGGCAAGGCGTTTATCGGATATGAACTCGCGGCTGAAGCCGAGTGGATGTGTCTGGTGGAAAGCAAGGAACGAATATGAAACCAATGATTCGCGGCGGTATCTGCCTGAACAGCCACACGGAAGGATGCGCGGCTGTGGTAAGGCGGCAGATAGTTTACGTTAAGAAAAATAGAAATAACCGCGAAAAACCCGCAAACGCGCCAAAACTAGCGCTTGTGTTAGGTTGCTCGACAGGTTATGGATTGGCGAGCCGCATAGCGTTAAGCTTCGGTTATGGAACCGCGACCGTAGGCGTATCGCTTGAAAAGCCGGCGACGCAAAACAAGAGCGGTACGCCGGGGTTTTACAATAATCTCGCCTTTGACTACGAAGCCGCAAAAGTCGGACTCATATCCAAAACGCTGAACGGAGACGCTTTTTCGGACGAGTCCAAGGCGCAAACCGTCGATGCGGTCAGGGAAATAGGAAAAAGAATTGGAAAAGACGGCTCCCCGTCCAAGATTGATATAGTCGTATATTCGTTGGCGTCTCCTGTGCGCGTCGACCCCAAAACCGGCGTCATGTACAAGTCCGTTATTAAGCCCATAGGCGCGGCGTTTAGCGGAACGACCATTGACATGACGACAGGCAGGTTGTTCACCGCAAGAGCGGAGCCCGCGACCGAAGAGGAAATCTCTGATACCGTCAAGGTTATGGGCGGCGAGGATTGGGAATTATGGATAGACGCTCTCCAAAAAGCCGACCTGCTCGCGGCAAACGCCAAAACTATCGCCTACACCTACATCGGTCCGGAGCTTTCGTGGGCGATTTACAAGAACGGGACCATAGGGCGGGCGAAAGAAGACCTTGAACGCGTGTGTAAAGCCATTAACGCCAAATTCGCGGGCACAGAGCGCAGAGCTTATATTTCGGTCAACAAAGCCCTGGTTACGCGGGCGAGCGCGGTCATCCCGATTATTCCATTTTACGTGTCTTGTCTCTTCAAAGTAATGAAGGAAAAAGGGTTGCACGAAGGCTGCATCGAACAGGCGGCGCGGCTTTTTGACGAGCGGCTCTACGCCGCGGACGTACCATTTGACGAGGCGGGACGCATCCGCATCGACGATTATGAGACGCGGTACGACGTTCAGAAAGCGACGGCGGATCTTATGCAAAGCGTAACGCAGGAGAACGTCCTGACAGCGACCGACATCGCCGGGTTTAGGCATGATTTTCTGGAAGTCCACGGTTTCGACGTCCAGGGTGTGGACTATGAGGAGAATGATGGACAGTAGTTTTATTTTATCGTTAATAGATAAATTCAATGCAGGCGCGACGACGGAATTGAAATTCAACGACGGCGTCAATCGCTTATTTCTGCGGAAGGACGACGGGGGAAAGTCGTTTCTGCAAACGTTACGGGGCGATTCGTCCGTTGAAACGCCGCCGTCCGTCGCTTCGGAAAACGCGCCCAAAGACAAGACAGACGACGCTCGCGGCGGCAGCTTAATTACAAGCCCCATTGTAGCGACTTTTTATGCGTCGCCGGGTCCGAACGCTGCTCCTTTCGTCGTGCCCGGCTCAAAAGTCAAAGCCGGCGAGACGCTTTGTATTCTGGAAGCTATGAAGATGATGAACAAGCTGGAAGCTGAATTTGATATGGAAATCCTCTCGGTAGAGGCGAAAAACGGCGATTTGGTTGAATTCAATCAGACGTTATTCAAGGCGAAGCCTATCTAACGGCATATTGAGGAAAAGTATGGGACAGGTTTCAAAAATCCTTATCGCCAATCGAGGGGAGATTGCGGTTCGCGTTATCCGAACGTGCCGCGAGATGGGTATACAAACCGTTGCGGTCTACTCAACCGCGGATAAGGGCGGTCTCCACGTCCGCATGGCTGACGAGGCGGTTTGCGTCGGTCCGCCGCCGTCCAAAGACAGTTATTTGGTACAGAGAAACCTCGTCGCGGCCGCGGTGAAAACCAACTGCGACGCAATCCATCCGGGCGTGGGTTTTTTGTCGGAAAACGCAAGCTTCGCCCGTTTTGTTCGCGGACAAGGACTTTGTTTCATCGGTCCGTCTCCGGAAGCGATAGAACTTCTGGGCGACAAGGTGCGGGCGCGGGAGACCGCGCAAAAGTTCGGCTTGCCCGTAACGCCCGGAACCAAAGCCGCGGTCGCGGATACGGACGATGTGGAGAAAATTGTCGAGGAATTAGGTCTTCCAGTCATCATCAAAGCTACGGCTGGAGGCGGGGGCAAAGGTATGCGTATCGTTCATAAAATGTCAGAACTGGCGGAAAACCTCGCGGTCGCCCGCAGGGAAGCCGAAGCGAATTTCAACGACGACCGCGTTTTCATCGAGCGTTTCATTGAAAACCCCCGCCATGTGGAACTTCAACTACTCTCTGACGGTAAAGCCACGCTTGTTTTGGGTGAAAGGGACTGTTCAGTCCAGCGGAATCATCAGAAACTCATCGAGGAAAGTCCTTCGAGCGGGGTTACAGACAAGATGCGCGGTATTATGAAAGAAGGCGCCGTCAGAATGTTCCGCGATTTGGACTACCGCGGCGCGGGAACCATAGAATTCCTCGTTGAAGGGGACAAATTCTACTTTATGGAAGTGAACGCCCGTATACAGGTGGAGCATCCAGTGAGCGAATTCGTGTCCGGGGTAGATATTGTCAGGCAGCAAATTCTGGCGTGCGCGGAAAGCGGGATGGAAATCGACGCGGTTTCTATGAAAGGTTGGGCTATTGAATGTCGAATCAACGCCTTGAGCCCGGGCAAGATAACGAGTTTGTATGTTCCAGGCGGTCCTGGCGTACGTTTTGACACATTCTTATATGAAACCTGCACGGTTCCGCCCTATTACGACGCCATGGTGGGCAAACTGATTGTCTATGCGCCTGACCGACCGCAGGCGCTCGCCAAGATGGAACGGGCGCTCGGCGAACTAGTTATTGAAGGGATTAAAACCAACCAAGCCGAACAGCTCCGTATCGTCAGGGACGACGTTTTCCGTTCCGGCCGCTTCGGGGTTTCATTTATCGAGCGATTTGAAAGCGGGAATTTTTAAACGACTTTTTAAGATAAACTCCCTGATAATATTTTATTAATCGTATACTATAAAAGACGCTTCGGTGTCTGACACTCGCGCGCTGTACCCTACGGCTCATTGTTAATTGTTAATCGCCTTCTTACTTTTTATCTTTCCCCTTGACAATATCGCCGCATTCGTGTATTATAAAAACATTATGATTAAAAGCGGTTCACTATTACCAGGTGAGTGGCCCCCCCCCCCATGTGTCGTAATCTCTTTATATAGGAAAACGCGCGGGCAAGAGCTTGTCCCGCAAGACTTTACACGCTCTGCGTCTCTAAAAATTCGCTCAAAATCTCTAATGCAATGTTGCGTTTCTCTAATGATTTACTCCGCGCAAATATTGACGTGGAGGACTCTCTTTCATCCCTTAACAAAGGGCGTCCGGTTCGGGCGATTATCTTTTTTATACAAGAGGACATCAAAATGAGTCACATGAAAGACGGTGAATTCCGCTTGCGGGCTGATAATTTTATTTCCAAGCGCGAAACCAACAAAGACGCTTACGGCGCCCCGAGGAGGTGAAGAGATGAATAAAGTTACGGCGATTGTACCGGCCCGCGGCGGCAGCGCGAGACTAAAGGACAAGAACATCGCCCGTTTCGCAGATACAAATTTACTCCTTTTCAAGATTGATCAGCTCAAGCGCGTTTCGTTAATCAACCGTATCGTTGTCTCAAGCGACTCAGAAACGATGCTCGAAATGGCCGCAAACGCGGGTGTGGAAACACAAAGACGCCCAGCGGAATACTGCGACGAAAAGACGAAAACCTTCGGCGAAACGGTTGAATGGGTAACGTCTAACCTTGAAGGAGAGCATATTTTGTGGGCGACCTGCACCTCGCCGCTGACCGACGCGGAGGATTATCAAAAAGCTATAGCAAAATATTTTGAGATAGCGGGCGTATACGATTCGCTTGTGTCGTTTGAAGCCTTGAAACGTTTCGTGTGGGACGAAAAAGGACCCATAAACTATGTTCCAGGTCAAGGACACGTTTCCTCTCAAGATTTGCCCGCGCTGTTCGTAAAGACCTGCGGTATTTCAATAGCGCCGCGTCGCGATATGATTCGCTGGAAATACGACCACGGCGCAAACCCGTACAGGTTCATCTTGGATAAACGTGCGGCCATTGATATAGACGACGTATACGACCTTGTTTGCGCGAGAGCATGGCGCGTTCTTCCCCCCCCCCCATTATCAATAAGATATAGGAGAGGCGTAGCCTGTAGGAGGTGGATTGCGGAGCAGTCTTTCAGACGTCGTGCGTTGAGAAGCTTTTATACAACAGGTTCCGCCTGTTCCGAAAGGAAGGAGGCGTAACCGTGGCTGCGCAGTATTTTACCGCCGCTGAAATCGGCGAATTACAGGGAAGGTATAGCAAGGTATATTCAGGCGTGGTCTACGATACGCTTCACGAGGATATTAAGCCTCTTTTGCCCTACGTGCTGTCAAAGGCGATTAAACCTGCGTGGGATTTTGAGGAGCCGCTTTGCGGTCCCGCGTTCACCGTTCAGGGCGCGGTTCTCACCGATAAGATTCACGCAAACACGCGTTACGTCGATATGCTCAATTCGCTTTACGCTGGATGTATCGAGATGATTTCGTCTGGTATCGACGACAAAATATCCGTGTTCGGCGAGATTACCGGAAAAATCGCCGCACGGCAGGGGGCGGTGGGAACTATCATAGATGCGTGTACGCGGGACGTTAAGGGCTTGAAAAGAGACGGATACAAGGTATTCTCCGAAGGGGTCTCAATGATAGACGCCTTGGACAGGTGGCATATTGTGGATTACGAGATTCCCCTACCGTTTCATGGAGAAGACGGCGACGTTTGGATTAATCCGGGCGACTATATTTTTGCGGACGCGGACGGCGTTTTGGTCATTCCACACGACGCGGCGTGGAAGGTTCTGGAGATAGCGGAAGAGCGGGCTTGCCGAGAAGATCGTATCAGAGCGCATATCAAAAACCGCATGGGCGTAAAAGAAATTCTGGAAAAGGAGGGAAGGTGGTGAAAAAGGTCGCTTATACGCCGATAAAACTAAACAACGAGCGCATGCCGGGCAAAAACACAAGGG
>JAIRKH010000067.1 GCA_031260245.1 Treponema sp.
CATTATATTATATGATAAAATATTAATTTTTTCTTATAAAAAATATGTGAATCATATAAAATAATTGAAATCTACTATACAAAGTTGCGAAAGTTTAATATACTATTCTTATGGAAGGAAAGAAGGAACGGCTTACACGAAGCCAGTATTCCCCATTCAAACGCCGTTGTGAACTCCTGCGGATGCAAAAAGGGGGTACCATGGAGAAAATGGCCCTCGATTTGGGTCTGTTCACCGAAACCCGGGATGGAACGAAAAAGGGACAGCAAGCCCGGTTGTCCCAATATGAAAACCGGCCGGAAGGTCCACCCTGGGATATAGTTGTACAGTATGCAGATTACTTTGGCTTGGAAGGGGCTGAACGGTTTGACTTTTTTATCGAGGCGCTCAGTTCAGCAAAAAAAATAACGGTAGATGTCGAAAAAATCAAAGGCGTGGACAAGGATGTGTTTATCAGGTTTCTTGCAGGTGTGCTGACATTTGACCGGCCTATTTATGGTACTGGCGTTGACGGGTCTTTTGAAACAAATAAAGTTAGTGACATCAAAAACTTGATAAAAGAGGTGTATCCTAATGCCTTTCTTCAATAAAAATCTGGCACATAAACTGGCACAAAAATCGGTGTTCTTCGATAACTCTCAATACTCCAAAATACGCTTATATACCTTAAAAACGGGCGGATGTCTTGCATATTTTGGCGAAATATGCTTTAATATACCTCAGTAAACTTCAATAGGTGAATGGGGTTTGGGCTGTAAATCTGTTGGCTCAGCCTTCGTAGGTTCGAATCCTTCACTCCCCAATATTTTCAATTTTTGTTTCTGAACGTTTGAAAGTCGGTATAATATGCATGAATCAAAAGATAGCGCGGCGACAGAAACTTTATGGTTGACCGCCGAAGATGGAGTAAAACTTTTTGTCAGACGATGGATTCCTCCAAACCCGCGCGCCGTTTTAAACGTCATTCATGGGATGGCGGAACATTCTGGACGTTATGACAGAATTGCGCGTTTTTTATGCATATCGGGCATAGAGGTTTGGTCCGCCGATATGCGGGGACACGGGCAAACCGCGGACACTGCTGTGAATCCCCCGGAAAAAGGCGGACTCCTCGGACATTGCGCGGATAATGACGGGCCAGCGATTGTCACGGCAGATATTGAATTTATTAACAACACTATCATGAGAAACCGCCCTGGCATTCCTTTGTTTTTGCTCGGTCATTCGTGGGGTTCTTTTCTTGCTCAAAATTATATTGCGACTTATCCACAAAACACGCTTGCAGGTTGCATTCTCTCTGGAACAAGGGGCCCTGACGGTCTCAAGATTGCGGTGAGCGAGCCGATTATGCGGTTGATTGCGACGCTTGTGGGATGCAGGAAGCCTTCGGCTCTTGCCTACGCCTTCGCGGACGGTCCCTTTAGCAAGCCGTTTCGGCCGAACAGGACGCCTTTCGACTGGCTCTCACGCGATGAGCGAGAGGTTGACGCCTATTTCAGAGATCCCTTGAGTGGGAAACGTTGTTCTTCGGGTTTCTATCGCGACCTGTCCGTTCTCTTAAATCACATACACAAGCCGTCTTTTATGAGCAGAATTCGTCCCAATCTTCCGATTTATGTGTTCGCCGGCAGTTCCGACCCGGTAGGCGACATGGGAGAAAGCCCTCTTAAACTCGTGAACGCCTATCGTGAATTGGTTATCCACGACCTTGAATTTTCACTTTACCCGTCTGCGCGGCATGAAACCTTGAACGAAACCAACCGCGAAGAGGTCGCCCGTAACCTGGCTGATTGGATACTGAGACATTGCAGTGGATGTGAATAGCGGGCGATTTGAAGAGACAAGGGAAATCATGAACAATAACGCCGCCGCCATTCGTTATTAACTATTCCCCTATTAAAAGAAGGGCTATCTGTGCGTTTTCGTTATTCTGTAGAAAAGACAAAGAGCAATAAGAGACCCGTGAAGAAAGCGGTTGTTTATACTCAAACCGAACACGGCATAGCGCGCGCTGATGTGGACGAAGAAGCGGCGTACATAGTGGAGAGGTTGTCTTCGGCCGGCTACGAGACCTACATCGTGGGCGGGGCTGTTCGCGACCTCATACTTGGTAAGAAGCCCAAGGATTTCGATATAGTGAGCGCGGCAAGTCCCAACCAAATCAAGAAGCTGTTTCGCATGGCCCGCGTTATCGGGAACAGGTTCCGGCTTGTCCACGTGTTGGTACATGAAAAAACTTTCGAGGTCGCCACATTCCGTTCCATACGGGAAGGACTCACAGGCAACGCTTTCGGTACCATAGAAGAGGACGTTCTGCGCCGCGACTTTTCTATAAACGCGTTGTTCTACGACCCATGCGAACAGCTCGTAGTGGATTATGTGGGAGGCATGGAGGACATCAGGAGAAAACAGATTCGCCCTCTCATTTCACTCAAGACCATATTTGTTGACGACCCGGTGCGTATGATTCGAGCCGTGAAATATGCAGCCGCAACGGGTTTCTCCCTGCCGGCCAATCTGCGTCTGAAAATCCACCAACAGTCCAAACTACTGTCAAACGTCTCTCATTCGCGGCTTACCGAAGAGATTCTCAAGATTATCCACTCGCCAGGAGCGGGGAGAATCGTCGAAAGCCTCGAAGAATTCGGCTTATACCAATACCTTCAGCCTAACGCCTCGATACGGCTCAAGGAGAATGCGGAGTTCCGTAACAAATACTTCCAAACCCTCTCGTCCCTGAATCAGGACGCCGCAGACACGGGCGAAAACCTTGGAGGTCTCGTGAAAGACTTCCTCGAACTCGTTGTGGATTGGGAGGGGGAGACTCTGGAGACGTACAAACAGGCATTTACCCAAGCGCGGCGTTTTGTCATGCCCATGAACCCGCCCCGCTTCGATCTGGATCGGGCTGTTAAAACTATATGCAGGAGCCATGGACTACTTGTCAAGCGGGCCTTGCTCTCGGATAGAAGAAGCGGGCAGTAATTCATTTTAAATAAATGAGAGGGTTGACTGATTTGCCGTTTTTGTACACGCCGAAATGGAGATGCGCTCCCGTAACGTAGCCTGTTGCGCCGACCTCGCCGATTTTAGCGCCCTGGTAGACATAGTTTCCCTCCTTCACCGCAAAGGCGCTCATGTGCGCGTAAAGGGTTTGGAGACCGTTGGAGTGAGAGAGGATGACATATTTGCCATAGACTGGGTCTATGCTGACCGCGACCACACGCCCGTCTACGGCGGCTTTTATGGTAGCGCCCGTGCTTGCCGATAGATCTATGCCTTCATGTACGCGTCGTCCTTTTCCGGTTACCGGATCGGTACGCCAGCCGTAAGGAGACGTTATGCGATGGTTCTTGAGGGGCCAGATGAAGTAATCGCCCAACGCCATTCTGAACGCTTCCCGGCTCATGCGCGCGCCCGGTATGAAAAGCGTCCTACCCGGCGCAATGTCGTCCATGCTCTGGACGTCGTTTGCGTCCGCAATGATGAAAAGAGGCGTGTTCATGGCGCGGGCTATACTCTCATAAGTGTCTCCTTTCTTTACGACATAGGGAACCCCGTCCATGTTGGGAATCTTTATGACTCTGCCCACTGACAAAAAATTAGCGTGGGACAGATTATTGAGCGCTATGATAGCGTCCATTGAAACGCCGTTTTGGATTGCGATTCGCGACACGCTGTCCCCGCTTTGGACCGTGTAAGGGCTGGCGGAAAAGGTTTCTGTCACCTGCAAGAGAAAGTCATCCCCTACAGACGGCCTTTCCGTCAGTCCTGTGTAGTCGGACATGAAGCCGTCGAGCGTTTCGTCCGGGGCCGGCTCGATATTGAGCGTGCTTGGCTGGGGTAAGGTCTGCCACAGCAGGGTAATCAGGGAAAAAAGCGCTACAACCGACATAAATACAATATAAAAAGTCGGAATTCTGAAAGACGCTTTGTCGGTCCGCCTTTCCGGTAGTCTTTGAGGCGGAGACAGGCGCAACTGACTGCGGACAAGCGGATGGTCGCGGACGCTCTTTCGGAGAACAACCGCATTCACATCCACGCTCGTCCGCCGCGGGCTAAAAACAACCTGCTTTGTTCCATCCCTACCTATGAGGGGAGAGGAATACTTGCGTCCGTTTACTATTTGATCCGAAAGCACTGTATCTATCATGCTTATTTTATCGGCAGTTTCCCGTGAAATATGAG
>JAIRKH010000088.1 GCA_031260245.1 Treponema sp.
TTGAAAAATTCACCCAACTCGCTTAAATCAACGTCTAGAGGCAAACTCTCGACCGCTTGCGCCACCATTGCCGTGTTCTTCACCAATTGCGGCAAATGTTCATCAACACGGCGTTCTTCATCGGTTAAAAAATCAGTCTTTCTCATAATTACTCCTTAATTTATATTAAAAGGTTGAATATTTGAATAATAATTCAATTATTCAAATATAGAGTAAACAGAAAGATTTGTCAAGGGAAATGTTTATTTTTTTGAACGGCGTCTGACGTCGAGAGTGTCTGACACCGCCACAGCGCAAGACGCGGGTGTCTGACGCCAAAAGATGTCTGACACCGCCACTGGCGCGAAGGCGCGAGTGTCTGACATCGCGCCGCCGCTCGGTGTCAGACACTTTCGCTCTTTGCGAAGTCGTTAAACAGGCGTAGCCCGCTTCGCCCGCCAAGGGCTTGATGATAAGCGTGAATATAAGCTATAGTGAAAATTAAACGTTGCGCTCGACGCGCAAACAGGAGGTATATAATGACATACAGTCTAACTACATTGTTCGTGAAAGATATTGAAAAATCGCTGGAATTCTTTACTAACGTACTGGGGCTTACGGTAACGCGGAGGGCGCCCGGAGAGAACGGCCCGGTCTTCCTTGGCGAGGATGGCAAGCCGAACATAGAGCTTATCGCCGGGAATACGGAAGCCGCGTTTTCAGGGTTTTCTCTCGGATTCTCCGTTGGTTCGCTGGACCAAGCTTCCCAAAAACTGGAAGCGGCGAATTGTACAAGAATATCCGGCCCCGTCTCGCCTAATCCACATATCCGTCTTTCGGTTTTCCGCAATCCAGACGGGATTGAAATCGAACTGATTGAAACGCTATGAACGTCAAGCAGTCTCCGCCTGCTGCGCGCCGGGAAACGGCGGAGTCTGAATCCAAGCTATGTCCGTTATGAAGTCGTTAAACGAGCTTCGCCCGCTTGCCTGTCAACATTCGGAAATCATGGAACGTAACTTGAGGATGCGGGACGGTTCCACTGAAAGTTCGTCTAGCCCCATCTCAACAAAGGTCTGTGTCAGCGTCAGGTCCGCGCCCAGACTGCCGCAGATTCCGCACCAAATCCCCGCTTTGTGCGCGTTGTCGCAGGTCAGCTTGATAAGCCGCAGTATGGCCTCGTGGCGGGTATCGCAAAAAGCGGAAATAGAATCGTTCTGTCGGTCTACGGCCAGGGTGTATTGGGTGAGGTCGTTGGTGCCTATGCTGAAAAAAGCGGCTTCTTCCGCCAGCACATCGCTTATAACCGCGGAGGCGGGGGTTTCAACCATAATGCCGATGGGGACCGCGGCGTTAAAGGGAACGCCTTTAGCGGCGAGTTCTTCCCGCGCGGCTTTTGCCGCTTCTTTGGCCCGCAACAGTTCGTCGAGGGAATTTATCATGGGGAACATTATCGCCGCGTTTCCGTGCGCCGAGGCGCGGTAAATAGCGCGTAATTGAGTTTTAAAAATAGGCGGACGGGTAAGGCAGATGCGGATAGCCCGCATACCAAGAGCGGGATTTTCCTCTTTGGGAAGACTGAAATAGTCGGCTTGCTTGTCCGCGCCTATATCCAGGGTACGGATGATCACTAGGCGGTCTCCCATCTTTTCCAGAACCTTCCGGTAGCTTTCGTACTGGGTCTCCTCATCGGGATAGTCGTTCCTGCCCAAGTAGAGAAACTCGCTGCGGAATAGCCCTACTCCTTCGGCGTCCCCCGCAAGCGCGGCGTCCGCGTCGCTGACGGAACCGATGTTGGCGTAGAGCTTCATAGAGCGCCCGCCCTTGGTTCGCGTGGGCTTACCGCGCAGGCTCTCAAGTTTCTCCTTCTCCTTCCGCAACTCCTCTTTCTTCGCTTCGAGCCTCTCAACGACTTCCGGATCTGGGTCAAGGTGCAAAACGCCGGTATCGCCGTCCAGTATCGCTTCCTTGCCGGCAAGATCGCCTGAAAGAAAAGCTCCGAAGCCAATAATCGCCGGTATCCCCATGGTCCGGGCGAAAATCGCCGTATGGGAATTAACCGCCCCCTGACGGGACACTAATGCGAGAACTTTGTTTCGGTCGAGTTGCGCGGTTTCGCTGGGCGTGAAATCGTCGGTGGCGAGAATTACCGGCTCGTCGCTCCTGGCAAGGGTTTGCTCTTCGCCTGATAATACTTCTACCACCCGCTTGGAAATATCGTAAACGTCAACCGCCCGCGCTCTCATATACTCGTCGTCCATGTCGGCGAATTCTTGAGCCAAACGAGAACCCGCTGTGTTGACCGCGTACTCGGCGCAGACCTTTTCCGTCTTGATTATCTCGATTATCGGGTCGATGTAGTCGGTGTCTTCGAGCATCATGCGGTGTATCTCAAACAACAGGGCGTTCTCTTCCCCAATTTTAGTTATCATCGACCCGGCTAACTGGTCAAGCTGCTCCGCCGCGGTCCGGCGCGCCGCATCAAAACGCTCGATTTCTTGTTCAACGTCGTTTATGGAGCGTTTCTCAACAGAAACGCTCGTCCGCTTGAGAAAAGCGAGCCTTCCCTTCGCTATACCGGCGCTAACGCCTTTGCCTTGTAATGTTATCATGTTACCCTCCAAAATGATTCAAGAGAAGCAGGGATTCCGCCTCAGCGTTCCACAAACCCGCGTGAGTCTGGCAACTTGCGTGAAGCTGCGCGAAGAGTTTGTCGTTCTGTCCGAGTTTTTCAAAGTCAGAGAGCGCGGTCAGCGGCAGCTTAATGTGGGTATAGGTGAGAATCTTGCCAGCCTTGAGTTCCGGCAGATGCGCAACCGCATCGGCAACCGCGTCAAGCCCGCAGATATGCGTTACCATAACCGCCGGACGGAGTTTCTTTTCGGAGGATAAACGCAGCGCTTCCTTGAGGTCTTCGGTATTGCCGCCAGTGCTTCCTAAAATATGGGTACTGGTGTAATGACAGTTGTATAGGTTTATCAATGTTGAAAAGTTCTTGTCCTCAGGGCCGGCGAAAAAGTTAAGGCAGCCGTCAAAAGCCAGAAGCCGGTCGCCCAACTCGGCAAGTTCCCGTATGGGGGCGTAGACGAACACGTCGTCGTAACCCGCGCCTCCGGTTATGGACATCAGCTCGGTGTACTGGTCCGCGTAGTTGCGGGGGTTGATATAACGCAATTCCACGCCCTGCTTCCGCGCCAGTTCAGGGCTGATAAGCCGTTCCGCCCGACGTAGCCTGCCGTCGTCCACATCGGTTACGACGATGCGGGAAGGACGGTTGCCGCCGTAGAGCGGGTATTCAACCGCGCCCAGTCCCATGGGCCCCGCGCCGCCGAGGATAAGCACATTGCCTCCGGACTTTATGTCCATGGCGTGTTTGTAGTTTTGCTTGTTCGTGTGGTACATCGTATGATAGCCGCCGATGATGCAACTGACCGGTTCGGCAAGGGATGCGTAAAAATAGGCGTCCCCGTCGTAGTGGAGCAGGCAGCCCAGTTCCATGACCTCATGCGGCAGGATGCAGTAGGTGGCGTCGCCGCCGAAAAACTCGTAGGAATAGCCTGGAGAGGCGAGGCTGCCTTTGTAGTTCAGCGCGGGCTGCTGGGCGAACTTCTCGCCCTCTCTAAATTCACGCCGCCACGCGGCGCCGACCCTGATAATATCACCGGCGAATTCGTGTCCGATGATGATGGGGTTAGTATCGACGTTTTGAGGGCAACGTTTGTGTTTCTTGCCCTGTTTCAATAGTTTGTAAGTTGACATACAGATGCTGTCGCTTACCACCTTGACGAGAATCTCGTCGTCCTTGATTTCAGGAAGCTCAAACGTCTCCAACCGTAAATCGTTAGCCCCGTAGAGCCTTACCGCTCTTGTTTTTTGTCCCATATTTCTCTCTTTGTTACGCGATTCTCTCTATTCGCGTTTGTTCTAAAAGTTCGTCAACCAATGCGCGTTTCGGCGGATTGGTGCCTTCGGTGGTACAAGCTCCGGCGGACGCGGCCAGCGCCAAGGCGAAGCATTGTTCGTCCGTCAAGGCGTTTGCGAAACCGTAAACCAACGCGCCGGTCATACCGTCTCCCGCTCCCACGGTTGAACGCGCCTGTACCGAAAGTCCCGGCGCGCGCCAGACGCCGTTTTTGTTTACAAATATCGCCCCGTCTCCTCCCATTGAGAGGGCGACCAGTTTAACGCCCTTATCAAGCAGAGACCGACAAAGATCCGCGAGTTTGGCGTCGCTTACGCTATCGTCGTCCGCTACGTCGAAGTATTGTAACAGTTCAAAGCGGTTCGGCTTGACGTAATCGGGAACCGCGTCGGGACCGTTTTCCAGAGCCAATTTGAACGCCTCGCCGTCCGCGTCAAGAAACACTGCCGCGCCGACGCGGCGCAACAGAGCGGAAAGGCGTTTGTAGGTGTCCGCGCCGACGCCAGCCGGAAGACTGCCTGAAAGCGCAACGATATTTCCTTGTACGCCGTACCCAGAAAGTTTGTTTTCCATCTCGCGCCATTCCGTCGCTTGTATTGCCGGTCCCGGTTCGTTCAATTCGGTCAATGCGCCGTCGTTGTCTACTACTTTCAAATTGGTTCTCGTTACGGCGGCGATACGCACAAAATCGGCGCGCAAGCCCTTTTGGGCGATACGGGATAGAAGCTCCTCGCCCGCGCCGCCGCCTGCAAAACCCACGGCGATACTTTCCCCGCCCAGGGCGCGAATCATAGCGGAAACGTTGACCCCCTTTCCTCCCGCATCGATTTGTACGTTCCGTAGCCGGTTCAAGGAGCGGGGACGAATCGCGTCGACGTAACCGGTCTTGTCTATCGCGGGATTTAGAGTTACCGTAATAATCATACCGTTTCCCCGCTTAACATCTGATAGATTTCATCAACCCCGGCGTTCTTGACGAGTTTTATCGTGTCGTCTCCGGTTTCTAAATTGTCCACGATATTTCCCATGATATCAAGGTGTTCGTCTCCTTTGGCGGCGATGCCAATCACCAGATACACCGGCGTTCCGTGCCAGTCTATGCCTTCGGGGTAGGTCAGTACCACAATGCCCGTGCTGACGATGTCTTTCTTGTAGGCTTCCTCGCCGTGGGGAATGGCGATGAAGTTACCGATTCCGGTACTGAAAGAATTGTCCCGTTTAACCATACCTTCAATGTAATTTTCATTGACGTAACCGGAATCAAACAGCATACGTCCACAACGGCGGATAACCGCTTCTCGGTCAGTTTTGGGTTGGTTCAAAATAATATTCTCTTTCTTGAGTATATTTGCCATAATATTTCTCCTCTATGAATGTTAATTTTCAACGCCGCAGTGAGCGATGATTTCTGATATTTCTTTTTCAATGACCGCCTGAATAGTCTCTCGGTCGCCGATATGGACAGCCGCAAGAAACGGAGGCAGGTCAATTAACGCGCTGGAAATACCGCCCATGAGGTCGGTTATCTCGCGGGGCGTGTTTTCGGGCGCCAACATGAATACGCAACTTTTGGTTCGCTTAAAATAAGCGTCTGTAAAGAATTCTCCTTGCGGAACAATCACCGCAAAGAACGGCGACGCGCGGCAGGCGCTTCGGGTATGCAACAAAACTATTCCCAACTCGCCGACGACCTGGCTGGCGATCGCTTCCCGCGCGGTGAGAGCGCTATACGCGGCTTCCGGGTTCTCCGGCGCAAAATGGTTCGCGGCGAAACGGACAAGCTCGTCAAAGGAACAATCAGCTTTGATTGATTCAATGGAAAAATTATCAAGTAGCTTTCTTGACTGCATAAAAATTTCAATCATATCGTCAAGCCGCTTTCTAATGGAATAGGGACGCTCATTCTGTTCCGCTTTCCGCTCAACGAAGGCGAAGGCGGTAACGGCTTCCTGTATCTTCTGAAAATCCTTTTCTCCCAGTATAGTTTGCACGAGGATTACGGGTTTCTCCGTTCCTTCCAAGGGTATTGTTGAAATGAGAAAATCCGTGTTCGTCCAGCGGTCGTCGCAACCTGAAACTTCGACTTTCAATTCGCCCTTGAATCGTTTACGTATCTGATAGGCAAGCATATAGGACGCGCCAATGCCAGCGACGCACACGATACCGGCTCTGAGGATTCGTCGCCTCGTATTCCGTTCTCCCAAAACGGCGAGAGCGGCCAGGAAATGTATCTGGATATACGAGATTTCGTTTGACGGAATTGGAATACCAAGGGCTTCTTCGAGTACCTTCGCCGAAGCGCGGGTTTTTTCATACGCTTCCGGATAATTTTTGACGAGTTCCTTTTCCAGCGGATTGGGAAGATAGATACCGCCCTTGAGCCGCGGCAACGCGGCTTCCAGGTGGCGGGACAAGAGTCGCACCAGTTGATCGTTAGTTTTGAGCGCCGCGGCCATGGGCGGATCAAAGCGGTCAATCATTTGTAGTGTAAGACGTTGCGTGAGAGACTGCTTTTCCGCAGATCCCGACTCGAAGGGAACGTCTTGTTTTGAGCGGCAGGACTGAACCCATCCGGCCAGAGTTTGTCGTTCCGTTTCCGGCAGGTTAAGGGAAAATTCTTTGGCGATTTCCACCGACAGCTCTTCGGCAAGGGTAGTTTGAAACGGTCCCGCCGCCGCAGGCGTTGCGGCGATTATCTTCCCGTCATAGACTCGTTCAACCATTACCATAAGGTAGATAGCGACGAGGCGCAGGGATTCGGAAGTCATCCAGCCTATCGCGTCGGCTTTCCGCCGCAGGATTTCCCACACCCCGGTTTCTATATCTTCGCCGGGAAAGTCAAAGACCGACGTGTAGGATTTGCCGACTGAGTTTTCGTCGGTCATAAAGCGGCTCACAAGGGCGGCGCGGAGGTTTTCTTCGGCGCCTTCGCACTGGACGCCTAGACCGCTCTTGCGGGTAACCGCGACGCCCCTGCCGTCGAGCCAGGTCTCAAGCTCGTCAAGATCGTTGCTTACCGTTGATTCGCTTACGTCAAGAACGCTTGCGTAGTAAAACAATTTTTGCGTTTCCCCGGCGTTGGCGATGAGTTCGGCAAGCAGGCGGAGTTGTCTGATTGGTTTTGAAATGGGCTGAGGGGCGTATTCGGCTAATTCCCCCAGCAGTTTTCGGCGGGCTTCGTCGTTCCCGGAAAAGGCGATGCCCTTCCCGGGAACGGAAACCAGTTCGGTATTGGAGGCGTCTAGTATGGAACCGGCGTTTTCCAGCTCTCGAAAGATTGTTCGGCGGCTGGCGCTGAGCGCGGAAGCAAGGGCGTCGATCTTTACTGGGTCGTCGGAGCGCAACAGGTGTTCAAGCAACCGCGCAAGCCGGGGAGAAAGTTTTTCAACAGGAATGATCTTTTCTACCTTTTCCACCGGCGGTACTCCTTTAAGCAAGTCTCACATATTCGCCGCTAAAAATTCCCGGGCCGCTTCTATAGCCGCCGTCTCGTCTTCGCCTTCGGCTCTAACGATAATGACCTGACCGCATTTAGGGCGCAATTTCATTACGGCGATGAGCTTTTTAGCGTCCGCGCTTTGCCCGTCCCGGTTGAGGGTAACAACGCTTTTGAACTCTTGCATTTTCTGCGCCAACAATCCAGCGGGCCGTGCGTGAATACCGTTTGGATCGGCGATGGTATGCGAAAACTCCTGCATGGACTTCTCCTTACTTTTTCAGGCTGTTGACTATCTCGTCGTATTCAGGCGCGTTGAGGAAATCGGTGATAGCTACCAACCGGGCGGTGGGACAAGCGTTCCGCGCTCGTTCTTTCAATTCTTTGTGGCAGACGATGAGGTCCGCATCCTTAGGCACTTCGCTCACTGGGGAATGGATAACGGTAACGTCCGCGACGCCCGCGGACTGTATCTTTTTGCGGAGTTTGGTCGCGCCCATGGCGCTTGACCCCATACCCGCGTCGCAGGCGAAGACTATTTTTTTCACAGTAGCGTTTTCCAATCCCGCCGCCGCCTTTACTTCCGTCGCGCTGACGCCTTTGGATTCGGCTTTGCTGGCTTTGGTCTTTGCCTGGGCCGCTTCAAGATCCGCGTCGTCCTTTCCAAAGACCTTGAGCAGTACCATAGACAGGAGGAAGGATACGGCGCCGCCTATCAGAATGCCAAGGATGTTGGCGACATACGCTCCTTTTGGGGTCATCATCAGTTCGGCGAAGATGGAGCCTGGAGACGCCGGGGCGATAAGACCGCCGCCAAAGATGCTCAAGGTAAGTACGCCGGCGAAGCCGCCGCCCATCATTGCCAGGATGAGGATGGGGTTCATCAGGACATAAGGGAAATAGATTTCGTGGATGCCGCCCAGGAAGTGAATGATGACCGCGCCGGGAGCGCTCGACTTTGCGGCGCCTTTGCCGACGAGACAGTAGGCGAGCAGAAGTCCAAGTCCAGGACCGGGGTTGGACTCAATCATATAGTAAATTGAGCGACCTATTTCCTGCGACTGCTGGGTACCCAGCGGGGTGAATACGCCGTGGTTGATTGCGTTGTTCAAGAAGAGAACTTTCGCGGGTTCGACGATAATCGACGCGAACGGCAACAGCTTGTGGTCGACGAGCCAGCCGACTCCCGCGCCGAAAGCGTTGGTTATGCTTTCCGCGATGGGTCCGATGCCAAGATAGCAGATGACGGATAGAATTCCGCCCAAAATGCCCGCGGAGAAGTTGTTTACCAACATTTCGAAGCCTGCCGGTATTTTCCCTTCAACCGCGTCGTCGAATTTCTTGATGACCCAGCCACCGAGGGGTCCCGCAATCATCGCGCCCATGAACATAGGGATGCTTGCGCCCATAATGACGCCGATTGTGGCGATTGCGCCGACAACGCCGCCACGGACTCCGTGAATCATCTTGCCGCCCGTATATCCAATCAACAGAGGCAAGAGGTACGTCAACATGGGTCCAACCATGTCGCCGAGTTTGGCGTTAGGCGTCCACCCCGTCGGGATGAAGAGAGCCGTAATGAGTCCCCACGCGATAAACGCGCCAATGTTCGGCATGACCATTGCCGAAAGGGTACGCCCGAATTTTTGTACCGATTGTTTAACCATAATTTCTCCTCGCTTATTTTATAGTAGATGCTGTAAGGTTGTTCTAAAACTTCGGTTGATTTTTAGAATAACCCGCGTAGCGTCGGCTCCCGTTCAGGAGAGCTTAAAATTATTAAATCACGAATGATTTTGAAACGCAAGAAAAACATACGCAAATTTGGCGCTCAAACGGTGCGCCAGAATTAAAGAACAGATTGCATAGGCGTCTGACACCGATTTTTGACCGAAAAAAGTGTCTGACACCGAAGTAATTCCCGTAACAACCCCGTATTACAGGTATGCGAAGTTTACGAATACTCATCTACGGAGCGACGTATCACGTTACGTCGAAAATAGACCACGACGACATGAGCCTGCTCGACCCCCTATTCAAGCTATTATTCCTCTCATTCGTCAAGAAGGCCAAGCGGAAATTCCATTTCCAGTTGTGGGATTTTTGTATCATGGGAAACCATATCCATTTCTTGATAAAGCCTGGGAAAGACGCTAATTTATCGGAGATAATGCAATGGATAAAGTGTAATTTCGCGAAGGCGTGGAACAAGGCGCATGGGCGGAAGGGACACGTGTGGGGGGAACGCTTCTATTCGCGGATAATCGGTGGGATAGATGACTTTTTACGGACGCGGGAGTACATTGCGGATAACCCTGTGAAGGCTGGGCTTGTGGAACGAGCGGCGGAGTGGGCGTTTGGGAGTCTGTACCACCGCCTACATCGACAATCCGACTTGGTAGACGAGCCTATTCTCGACGATGACGTATGAGTGGCGTTTATGAGCGGTGTCAGACACCAAACACCAAACAACCTCGCCTCCGGAATTGAAAGAAAATGGAAGAGTTTAATGATTCCTTCCCCCGACTTCCCCCGCCGCGCATATCAACTCCCCTATCACCTTCCCCAGCCGTTTCCATCTTGTTTACCTCTAACTTCCCCGACGGCAGACGCTCCGCTTCCATGCCACTCTTTAATTCACTGTGAAATTGTTCCACCGTCCCATGTGTATGAAGCTCTATTACCTTTTCTGCCTCACAGCCCGGATTCGTCTACCTTCTTCTCTTTCCGTGCCGCTACCCTTTTCCCATGCCTCTTCGCCCGTTTAAGCCGCATTTCATCGCTTTCTTGCCACTTGTTCCTCTTTATTATGCAATAATACCATTCCCTCCCATCCCCCGTCGTTTCCAGCGTTTCCCATGCATCGTTCCCGGCAGATACTTCCGGCCCTCAATCCATAGCCCGTGCAGAGGGGCCCTTGCCAATCAGCGCGGCGCCGCTCTCCCGCAATTGCTCAATTCAAGTAAACTATACCACAAAAAGGGAAAGGCGCGGTCTTTTTTTCACCTCTTGGGTGAAGCCAAATTTTTCGTAATTCTTTGTATTATAAAGACTTGACGAATTTTCTGTACGGATTCAGGATATATTATATAGTCTCTATATCGTTTTATTAATAATTTTGAACTAATTAACGTTTTACCCTATCATTCCCATACATCCAATTCCCTGTCTTTGAAAAAATACTTCCTGTCTTTTTCGCCAATTTCTCGAATAACCCGACAGGGAACGCCAAAGGCCACAACATTCGCAGGTATGTCGCTGGTAACAACGCTTCCGGCGCCTATTACGGAATTATCGCCTATGGTTACGCTCGGCATTATCTGGACGCCGGAGCCAATCCATACATTTCTGCCTATATGCACCGGCAAATTATACACATAATGATTTTCCCGCAGTATCGGCAGTATGGGATGTCCCGATGTGGCGATAACCACATTAGGCGCGATCATGCAATAATCGCCAACGTAAATATGTTCATCATCCACAAAGGTTACATTGAAGTTACAATATATGCCTTTTCCAAAATGCACGTGGTGGCATCCCCAGTTTGCGTTTAACGGCGGCTCAATATGGCAGCCTTCCCCTATTTCGGCGAACATATCTTTCATGATTTGCTGCCGTTTTTCCTGTTCCAATGGCCGGGTGTTATTAAAATCGAATAACTTTTCCATATAAACAAGCTGCGGCCCCATTACCGCAGGGTCGTCATAACGATAGGGCAGTCCTTTTTCTTTTCGTTCTTTGTGAGTCATAAAACCTGTCTCCTTATGAATTTTACGATAAAAATCTACCGTTTGTATTATTAATACAAAATTTCTTTTTATATGTCAATTTATTTTTAGAGAGATTTCCGACAAATTTTAGGGGACATTTCGCCGCCCGACTTACCACCCAAAGACTTGACAAAATTAATAATTTTTTCTTCTCTGTCGTAGAGCGTAACGGTTAAGATTAAAACGCTTGCTGAATATAATTGAAATTAATGCGCATCGTGTAATTTCAGAATCACG
>JAIRKH010000097.1 GCA_031260245.1 Treponema sp.
TAAACCACGTTTTAAGCCCATTGTGTTATCCGGGCGTCAAGTCGCGGGTAATCAAAATGATATCGCCCCCATTACCCCAAAATTTTTCTGAATTCTACGAACCGTTTGCAGGCGGCGGATCTGTATTTTTAGTGGCAAAACAAAAAGATAGCGCCGTATCGCCTTATGGTGTCAGACACCGCATTTCGTCCGTCCGTCCGTCCGCTAGACGCCGCTCATACGTCGTCAAGAATAGGCTCGTCTACCAAGTCGGATTGTCGATGTAGCCGCTGGTACAGACTCCCAAACGCCCACTCCGCCGCCCGCTCCACAAGCCCAGCCTTCACAGGGTTTTCCGCAATGTACTCCCGCGTCCGCAGAAAGTCCTCTATCCCACCGATTATTCGCGAATAGAACCGCTCGCCCCACACATGCCCCTTCCGCCCATGCGCCTTGTTCCACGCCTTCGCGAAATTACACTTTATCCATTGCATTATCTCCGATAGATTGGCGTCCTTGCCCGGCTTTATCAGGAAATGGATATGATTTCCCATGATACAGAAATCCCATAACTGGAAATGGAACTTCCGCTTGGCTTTCTTGACGAATGAGAGGAATAATAGCTTGAACAGAGGATCGAGCAGGCTCATGTCGTCGTGGTCTATTTTCGACGTAACGTGATAGGTTGCGTCCTCGATAAGTATTCGTAGTTTTCTCATACTTACAAATACGGACTTGTTATGAGAATTGCTTCGGTGTCAGACACTAATATGGCGGGAACAGCCCTTGCCAAAAACCGCTCCTTATAGTATATTAACTGGACATGAAAACGAATAAAGTCATCTTAAAAGCGGAAGACCTTGACGGTTATCTCACGGAAACCGACAAGGCTCAGTTGTCAATTATGAAAACCCTTTTCCAGAAGGCCTTGGACTGTTTTCCGCAAGTCAACGAGTCCCGCGAAAAGCACGATATGCTCATCACCCTCTACAACGAAATGGGAAAACTCATGCAAGACATTTGTAAGCACGAAAAGAGTATCCGCGTATATTCATTCGCGACCCCCAACGAGATTCACGCGGAAGCGTCCCGTCTCATCGCAAAGCTCCGCGACGTGAGGACCGGACGCGAAGAGTTCATCTATTATATACAGCGGGCTTACGAGATGCTCTTTAATCTGGCTTACGCGGGAAAGAACAGTGTAGACAAGAACTATTTCATTGTAAAAACGCCGGTAACCACGCCCGTGCAGAACTATGCGGTTCATAAAAGCACAAATATTGATGAAAAAGTGTCGAATACTGTTATGTGCGTCATGTTACGCGGCGCGCTCCTCCCTTCCATGATAATGTCGAAAGAAATACAAGAATATTCCTCGAACAGCTATGTTACGCCTTTCGCGCTATTCAAAATCAGCAGGGACGATACCAAAAAAGAAGATAACATGGAGTACATCCTCGACCTTGACCGCTCGTATTTTGATATTGAGTCGCTCAACGGCAAAGATTTAGTCTTCGCGGACCCCATGAACGCCACAGGCGGCAGTCTCGTTACCATCGTCAAATACCTGCTCTCACAGGGCGTCAAGCCCAAATCCGTACAGTTCTTCAACGTCATAGCCGCGCTCAAGGGCGCTTTACGGGTAGTGCGGGCTTTGGACAACTGCCAAGTGTGGACTCTGTGGATGGATCCCCTGCTCAACGAATCGGCCTACATCATGCCCGGACTCGGAGACGCGGGCGACCGTATCAATGGATGGGACTCGCCCGAACATCAACGCAACATCATCCAACTCATAGCGGACTATGGTTCCAACATCGCTCAGCTATACCGCAGTCAGCTCATAGAAATAGAGCGTACGGTTCTGAACAAATAGGGGAAGAAAATGAAGAACAGAAGGCGGGAAAAGAGAAATAGAGAATGGAGGGTAGACCTTTCGTATAAAAATACATCGCCGAACTTTCATACCATAAACCTACACCATCTTTTCGTTTTTTTTGTATCTTTTTCTATCCTCTCTTGTGTGATAAACGCCGTATCCGCGGAGGAATATTACAACATCGGTATGGCGTATTTTGATATGGGCAAGTATGCGGAAGCCGAAACGTGGTTCAACAAGGCGCGGTCCGCGGATAAGACTATGACCGCCTCTGATTACAACCTAGGCCGCATAGCCTTTGAAACGAAACGTTATGAGGACGCGGAGAGATACTTTGAACGAGTATTGAAGAAAGACTCAAAGAATATACAGGCGCTTAAGGCGGTCGCGTATACATGTATAAAGCTTGGAGAATTTGACAAAGCCGAGTCTCTTTACAGTAGAGTGCTTGCGCTCGTACCGGAGAGCGTTGACGATGGGTACAACTACGCGCTGGTACTTTACGCCGTCGAGAAATACCTGCAAGCCGAAGAAGTTCTGGTAAAATACCCGACTTTGTTGGAAAACGGCGACACGCTTTTGCTCTATGCGCGTTGCCAAAAGGCGCAAGACAAGCCCGAAGCGGTTGATAACTTCGCCAAATACCTGGAAATCAAAGATAACGCCAATGTCCGTTACGAATATGCCGAGTCTTTGGAGCAGGCGAGTCTCTACGTCCGCGCCCTTGAAGAATACCGCAAAGCTTATGCGGCGTTGCCCCAGGAGAGCGTAGCCCCGGCTAAGTCCGCGGTTAGGTTCGCCGCCGCCCGCGTACTGCTCCTCGCTGACGCCGATAACGACGAGGGTATAGAGGAACTCAGAGGCGCGCTCGTCGATGGGTTCGACGATATTGACATGATAAAAGCCTTGCTTACCGAAAATCTACCGGAGGCGCGTAAAACCGAGATTCAGGCGCTCATAGATAATCCACCCAAAGCGGAAGACGATGTTTCTGTGGAAACGCCGCTCACGCCGGATCCAACATCAGCGCTAGAGACTGACGTTGATTGAGTGTGGGACGGCGAGATATCGTTTTCTTATTTTTTCTTGCTACCGAGGGGTTTTAGCTATATCGCAGATGCGACGCGCCATGTCTGGGAGGGAAACTTGTTCTTGGACGTGTCCGAGTTCAAAGGCGACGCGCGGCATACCGTAGACGACGGCGCTGGCTTCATCCTGACCGATGGTGAGTCCGCCTTCCTTGTAGATTTCGCCGATTTGCTCCGCGCCGTCTCTGCCCATGCCGGTCATAATAACGCCGAGCGCATGGTTGCCGTAGAACTTGGCTACGGAGGCAAAAAGCACGTCTGCGGAGGGACGGTGTCCGCTCACGATAGGGGTGTCAGTCAGATGAACGACGCCGCCACTGGCGCGTTTTTCAACTTCCAGATGTTTGTTGCCCTGGGCTATAAGGATGCGTCCGGGGATGATGGCGTCTCCTTCCGCCGCTTCTTTAACGTCAAGGGGACAGATGCGATCCAGGCTTCGGGCGAATTCCATGGTGAAGCCTGGAGGCATATGCTGAACCACAACTATCGGTACCTTCAGGTCCACGTCAAGTTTGGCGAACACGACGCGAAGCGCGTCTGGACCGCCAGTCGAGATGCCGATAGCAATGATGTCGGTCTTGCCGGGCTTCCGCAAAGGAGTCGGCCGTTTTGCGGTACCCGGAGGCGGAATGGAGAGTCCATCTGCGGATTTGACGTATGACGGTTGGGTAGAATCAGGATGAGCCGATGTGCGAGTGGAGAGAGACGCCCGCTTTTGCGTATAATCTATCCGCGTCAATTTCAAGCCCTGCAATCGGCGGTATTGACCCCCGTAGCCCAAAAGTACACTGGTCAGATTGTCTTTTACCGTATGGATGTCGCCGGAGATAGAACCTGACGGCTTCTGTATGAAGTCGCTCGCGCCCAAAGCGAGGGCTTGCATAGTAACTTCCGCTCCTTTCGCTGTAACGGAGGAAAGAACTACCACAGGTATTTTAATACCGCGTTTCTTACGTTCCTTTAAAAATTCGATGCCGTTCATTTCCGGCATTTCAATATCGAGACAAATAATGTCAGGGTTACAGCGGGGAATTTTATCCAGAGCGAATCTGCCGTTCATCGCCTTGTCCGCTACAGCCAACCCAGGCGTATCCTCAATCATCCGTCCTATAAGATTACGCATAAGCGCGGAGTCGTCCACTATCAAAACTTTAACTTCATCGTCCATTATTATCTCCTTTTTGTTAAGTATATTAAGTTTTCTTCTGGTAAAAAGTCGCCCATTGAGTCTTCACAAATTCAAATTGGGTATTCATTCCGAAGAGGGATTCGGAGTGTCCGATAAACAAGAATGATTTTGCAGACATCGATTCCCAAAACCGCTTCATAACGGCGGTCTGCGCCGCTTCGTCAAAATAGATGATGACGTTCCTACAGAAGACAATGTCCAGATTATGCAATCCCGAATCGTTTTTGAGATTGTGGTAATCAAAGCGGATTTTCGACATAAGCGTAGATTTCACTTTGTAACCGTCGGTAACTCTGTCGAAGTATTTGTTGAGATAGTTTGAAGGGACGCCCGCGATACGACTGTCTTGATAAAAGCCTATTTTGGCGGACATAAGACATTTGAGGCTTATATCGCTCGCGACAATCTCAAATTTCCATGACGGTGGGAGAATTTCGCTCATCAACATGGCAATCGTATAAGGCTCTTCGCCAGTCGAACAACCAGCGCTCCATATCTTTATTGTCGTATTGCCCGTCAGCTTCTTGGTTTTCAGCAATTCAGGCACAACAAATTTCTCCAGCGCGTCAAAATGCGCTTGATTACGAAAAAAACGCGTCAGGTTTGTCGTAATGGAATCAAGAAAATTTTTTAACTCTTCCCTGTCCCGGGATATCAAATTGTAATACGTATGAACGTCGCCGCTTTTATCCCGCAAGCGTTCCTTGAGCCTGCTCTCCAAGATGGAACGATTCGTAGGGGTAAAATGTATACCGCTTTCAGTGTAAATGAGCGTACGATAGAGCTCAAAATCGGTATTAGTTAAAAATACTACATCTGCCATATACAGATAATAGAACATGTAATTTATTTTGTCAATGGTCTTTTTATACTTTTTGACAAGCGTTTTCTCAAAATTTTTCACAAAATATAGACTCAAAAAGAAGTCGCTGTAACCGAAAAGGAAAATTCCTTCCCGGTTACAGCGGTTAGAAAACGTCGCGTTTGAGCTGTTAGCCGTTAATCTGGATGACCCGTTTTTGACTTTCGGTCTGTTTTTTTATTTCCAGACTGAGCACGCCGTTCTTAAACGTCGCTGAAACGGCATTGGGGTCGGCGTTATCAGGAAGCTGGAATATCCTGCTGAAAGAGCGTTGCCTACGCTCGTGGATAATATAGTTACTCTCATCTTTCTCGGTCGTTTCAGCTTTCGCCTGCTTGGATTCGATGGTAAGCCTGGCGCCGTCTACATGAACCTCAATGTTCTTCTCGTCATATCCTGGCAGTTCCGCATCCAGTAAATACGTGGCATCAGTTTCCCGAAGGTCCACAGCCGGAAAATCCAAGCCTCGACTCAAGAGACTCGCCGCGGATTTTATCGGCATATTCCCAAAAAACGACTCCATGTAATGGTCGAATTCATCCATGAAGTTTGGGCGATATAAAGCTACTGTTTTCATAATGTCCCTCCTAATTAAGCGGACTAGCGTGATCGGCGTCCATACGGACAACCGTTGTTCTATGAGGCGACCCAGAATCTTTTCAATCTCCGAATCTTTCTTTTCCTCATTGACATTTATATATAAGCATTTATCGTGCCAAATTTAGAAAAATAGTGGAATTTATAGCGAATTAAAAAATATTGGAAATTTAACTACAATAGATATGCAGGAAAATACTTAATTCTTTTTACTATAAATACTTATTCCATTATGATTAAATTTAAAACAGATGCCTTTTTATATAACAAAAATAACAAACCCATATCTCAATCATATCGTATCATTATGATACATCTGTATCATTTACGACTTTTCATTGTATTAAAATAACACATAATTAGAAAATATAGGATGCCTCTTGAAAAAATTTGATAGAAAGCGCTATGATGCCGTTATGAAGTATTATAGTACCAAAAGCAAAATAATGGGCGGCTTTAAGGATGGGGCGAGTTTTGCGACAGCGGCGTTGACAGGGCTTGCGCCAGACGGGGGACTCTTTGTTCCCGCTGAAATTCCGCGGTATCCGAAAGCGGTTATAACGTCGTTTCTCAAAATGGCGTTTCATGACATAGCGGTTGAAACAATCAAGCCGTTTGTGGAAGGAGAGGTTCCCATTTCCACGCTTGAAGATATCGTTCAGAGCGCCTTTAACTTTCCTGCGCCTCTTGCGGCGGTGGGGGACAGGCTTGTGTTGGAGCTTTTCCACGGACCGACCGCCGCGTTCAAAGATTTCGGGGCGCGTTTCATGGCGTTGACGTTCTCTTTCCTGCGACGCGGCGAGGATAAACCCTTACGCATACTTGTCGCCACATCCGGGGACACAGGCGGCGCGGTCGCAGACGGCTTTTTTGGGGTAGAGGGCGTCTTCGTTACGGTACTTTATCCTCAAGGACGGGTTTCGCCCTTACAGGAACGGCAGATAGCCGGACTTGGCGGTAATATAGAAGCAATCGCTGTGCAAGGGGGCTTTGACGACTGTCAGCGGCTCGTAAAGGCGGCGTTTATGAACGAAAGCTTGAAAAAGCGGATGGTTTTATCTTCCGCCAATTCCATCAACGTGGCGCGGCTCATTCCACAGGCGGTCTATTATGCGGCGGCCTCCGCAGACGCGCTGAAACGGTCCGTGTCAGACCATTGGAGATGGCGCTCGAATTCGCCGATTTCGTTTTGCGTACCTTCAGGGAATTTTGGCAATCTCACGGCGGGACTCTACGCTTATGCGATGGGCGTCCCCATCAAGCGATTCGTTGCGGCTACCAACATCAACAAAACGGTACCTGAATACCTCCAGACAGGTATTTACTCGCCCCGCGAGTCCCAGAAAACGCTTTCCACCGCGATGGACGTTGGCGCTCCCAATAACTTCGACCGGATGACAGCCCATTGGTCTCTCGAAACATTACGAAAAATAATCGACGGCGTGTGGGTTTCCGATGAAGATACCCAAAGAATCATTGCGGACGTTCACGAAAAATACGACTATTTCCTTGACCCGCATACGGCGGTCGGCTGGGCTGGTTTGGACAAACTCAACATACGAAGCGTTATGAATCCTGACCCCTACGCGGTTCTTGCCACCGCTCATCCTGCGAAATTCGCCGAAATCGTGGAGCCGCTAACAGGGCCCATACCCGTCCCCCTTGTCATTCAAAACGTCATGTCGCGAGAACCGCGGTCAAAGACCATACCAGCCGATTTAGACGCTTTGCTGGAAGTTATATAAATTTACTCCCTCATAAACATCAGGGAACGGTTGCCGCAGGTTTTACCAGAAACGCGGTACAGGGCGCCGTAACAGTAAATTCCTAATAACTTTTGAAAAGATATATTGACACACGTTCTATGGAGCATATATAATCATAAGCCTTATCATGACCTTCGACTTCATAAAATTCTCGTAATGGATGGACGCCGACAGTTATGCCGTCTTCCAACCTTTGTTTCCGCAGACCTGTTTAACAACTATCTAAACCATCCTGTCATAATTTATGTTGTCACGAGAATGCCGGTTGCGGCGATGCCTCGAAGCGGAAAGCGAGTCCGCGAGGCAGGTTAATCTGCGTATACGTCAGGGGGACTATCGTGCTTGAATACGCAAAATGAAATAGGAAAACTTTATGGGGAAAAAATACGTCTTTCTTGAGAGTAAAACAAAGAAAATTGTGCCAGCGATCCGTGAAGGCGGCGAAAATCATGCGCTTCATTCTTTGTTTGACCCAGAGCGGGAGGCGGCGCGGCTTTTAGACGCGGTAAAAAACAAGGGATTTGTCATTTTTCTAGGATTAGGAGGGGGCTTTTTCGTCCGCGAGGCGCTCAAACGGAACATATCCCTTGTTCTGGTCATAGATTTTGACCGCGAGGGCGCGGCGGAGATATTCGCCGCGGTCCCTGACGTCCTTTTGGGAGAGAATGGGAAAAAAGCGCATATTCTTATTGACCCGTCAAACGCGGAAATCGAGCGGTTTATTCTCGACCATTACCATCCCGTCTTGATGGACGGCGTTCAGTGCCTACCCTTGCGTCCACGTACGCGCGTCGACGCAACGGCTTTCAAAGACGCGGAGGACGCCGTCGCAAAGGCTATTGAAAAGGTCGCGGTGGATTTTTCCGTGCAATCCGCTTTCGGTTTGCGTTGGTTCTCTAATATTCTCCACAATATGAAGAGATTGATGGCAAACGCCGCAACTCTCGCCGATGCGGAAGCCCCTCTCCCTAAAGTGAAACACGCGGCTGTTGTAGCGGCGGGACCGTCTCTGGACGGACAAATTCCCTTGTTGAGAAAATTTAAAGAAACGCAAGGCTTTGTCATAGCCGTGGATACGGCTTTTCCGCGTCTTGCGCGCGAAGGCGTCGAGCCTGACGCGATAATTTCCATTGATTGCCAGATTTGGACGTACCATCATTTTCGCGGTAGAGTACCGAAGAATACCCTGTTATTATTCGCTCTTGAGGGAGGAGTAATCGACGCGGGAGAAAGAATACGCTTTTTCGCCGGCGGGCATCCCTTTTCCCGGTACATTTCCCGTTTTGTATACCCGCTACCCGAAATAGACGCGTCTGGCGGAAATGTTACCTATGCGGCTGTTTCTCTCGCTGAAACTTTGGGCGCGGAAACGACGACGCTCTACGGCGCGGATTTCTCTTACCCTTTTGGCAAAACGTACGCTCGTGGAACCTGGCTCTATGATTTTTACGGGAATCGCTCAAACCGTTTCCAATCCGCGGAGACGCGATTTTCAGACTTGCTCTATCGAACGCCTTTGGAGAAAAAAGAGAGTCCGTTAAAAGACGGCTGGTATTACGAGACGCCCGCGCTCGCCATGTATAGACGACGCCTTGAGGAGAAGACATGGCGGACCAAGCTTATCCCTTTTCCCACAGCGGAATCGGGCGACGCGGTATACAACGCGTCGCCCGAAAAGAACAGAGCGTCTACGAGTAAGGAGAGTGAAGAGATACGGCATGATTTACAGCGCGCTTCGCTTTCAGCGCCCCTGCGTTTGAACGATTATTTTGAAAAGGTAAGAGCGCTTTCTTTTGATAATTTGGATGAGGAGAGCGCGTTGATACTTGCGACTATTCTGCCCATTATGACGAGCTTTAAACGTCGTAAGTCCGATACGTCCAAAGAAGCCCTTCTCGATATGACCAAGACGTTTATTAAGGGGATATATTTTGAGGAAAAGGAGAGAAAAAGGGAGAAAAGTGAGGAAGAGGGGTTGACAAAAAGAGAGAGGTATGATATATTAAGAGAGGATGGACGCGGAAGAGAGAGCGTTAATATTTGGCAAGGAGAGGGA
>JAIRKH010000105.1 GCA_031260245.1 Treponema sp.
GTCATTGAGGAAAGCAAAAAAACGCTGGACGCGGACTTGAGCGGCAGCATGGGCGAAATAGCCCTAGGGATGGACCAGATCAGCGCCGCGATACACCGCGCCAAAGACATAAGCGGGGAGAACAAGCGGAACATTGACGCGCTCGCGGGGGAACTCTCTAAGTTCCGTACTCACCCCCCCCCCCCGCCAGGCCCCACCCAGGTCTGACATCTTATGCGAGGGGCGCGCCGTCAGACGGCTGAATCGTCCGGCCGCCGCGAGCGCTCACGGTGGCGTTGTCAAGCCGCTCCCCCACCCCACCCAGTATAGCGCCCATAAAAAAGCGGGCTTTCGCGCCCCCGCGCGAAAGCCCGCTACCTGTTTATCTATTATCCGTCAGACGCCGGCGTCAGCTTGGGCGGGTGTCAGGCGCGCGGCGCGCCCGTACGGCGTCAAACCCGTGCGCAAGCGCGAACAGAACCACGCAACCTACCAGAACCGCGGCGAATAGTTTCATACCTAGACCTATCCCATTCGCCAGTATGTAACTGAAGACAATCGGCCCAACAGCCAGTGCGATGTTTTCAACAGACGAATAGACGCTCTGCGCCCGTATCGAGGAAACGGGGTTGTTCTGGTAGAGCGAGGCGTAGTAAGTCTGGATGTTCGTGAGCGCGAATATATTGACTACGGCAAGGATTATGATGGTAACGATAAGCGTGAAGACGGACGGCGCAAGAGAAAAGAGAAAGATACCGGCCGCGTCCAAAAGAAGCGAAGCGATAATAACGGTATGCATGGAAAACTTTTTCGAGACGTATTCGCAGAGACTCGTGCCGAAGAGTATCGCGAATAGCCCGCTTAAAAGCATGAGCTGCCCGACGTTGGATTCGGCGAGGCCGTTTTCAATGCCGAAAAACGGCATGAAGTAATCGGTAAAGCTCATAGACGTTATATAGGGCAGGAGCAAGAAAAGGAGCGAGCAGAGAACGACCGGCTTGAAGAGGAATTTGAGCAGGGCGAATCTCTCGACGCGCTCTTTCTTCGCGTAATCGACGTCGTAGAGGTAATTCGTCAGTTTTGAGCGTAATGAAAGAGCCATTATGACAATCAAAATCGTGGAAACTATCGCCGCAAAGAAGAAGACGGAGCGGTAGGGGAGGAATTGGGCGATGATAGAGCCGAAAATGACGCCGACGTTCGTGCCCGCAAGGTAAGAGGCGTTGAAGTGCGCGAAGCCTTTGTTTATATCGCTTTCGGTTTTCTGCGCGCCTATGACGGTATTGAGAACCAGCACTAACGTCGAGTCGGAAAAGCCGGAAAACCAATACCCTATCGACAAGAATATGATGTTCCCCGCCGCGAAACAGAGTAAGTTCCCAACGAGACAAAGAACGGACGATATAAACGCGACGCGCTTGATGCCTATCCTTTCGAGAATACCCGGAACGAAAAGGAGAGCCGTCACCGAGCCGATAACCTGCAGGGTAAGCGGAAGCGTAATAATCACCTCTTTAGGCAGGCCCAAGAGCGGTATGTAGAGCCGTTCCGCGTATACCGGCAGGATGGGTTTGTCAAAATTAGCCGCCACATACATAAGAAAAATGACGACTCTCAACAATTCCGGGTGAAACGACCGCGCCGTGTTATACGCCTTGGCCAGGTAGTATAAGACGGCTTTGTGCAGCCGCGGCGTAAACTTCACGGGCTTGTTTTCGTCTTTGGTCCTGTTGTAAGCGCCGGTTAATATAGAGACGATGGATTTCAGCAAGTCCGAATTAAAGACAGCCTCTTGGGACCTTCGCGTTATCTCGTTCTTGTTCTGTTTATAAGCGTTAAAGATGAGGATACATTCAATCATAATCAGGAGAAACGCCACCACCGCGGAAATCACGATGAGCGTGAGCTGAATCACCATGTTTCTTTGCGCCTCTTCCACGCTTCCTATGCCGTAGCCAATCTCCAGCGAGGCTATAGGCTCGTCGTTTGCGTCGAATAACGCGCCGCTGGTTCCAAACCACGTCCCGGCCCTACTGCGGACGACCGCATACGAGAACTGTCTCGACTCGTAATCGTTTTGCAGAAAGCTGCCCTCGTATTCCCCATAGGGATAGAACGTGCCGAGAGCGTAATCCAAATCAAACATGGAATATATCTCGCCGTTCCGTTCCGCCCATATCGTAAAATACACCTGTTTCTTTTCGAACTCCAGGCGCGTGAACATATCCCTCACGTCTTCAACGAATTTCTTGAAATCCGCGTCGTCGAACTGCGCCGGCGAATGTATGGACTGTATTACTTTCAAATCTATGGAATGCGCGATTATCTTCAGCATATTCTCAAGACTGTTTCCAAGGTTCTGGTAATACTGCTTGTTCATTTCGTTTACGATAAGTACCGAAGCGATACTCGCGCCCAATGCGACGCAAAAGGTCGCAAGTAGAATGAGTTTGAAATGCCCCTTGAGTCTCTTCTTCTGCAAAGAGAGCGCTATTGGAATAAGGAAGGCAAGAAAAGCCGCGGCGTCCAGGACGCAAAGAACGAACAAGACTGTTCGGAACACGACGTCGTTTTCTGAATAGACGTACGAGGATATTGTACGGGCTTCACCGTCTCGTATGACGAGAACGTTTTCCGCGTTGTTGGACGCGTATATGACGCCGTTCTTGTAGGCGGTGTAGTAATAGCATCCTTCCGGCGAGGAAAAGATATTCGATGCTTCTCCCGAAACGTTGTCTATTCTGGCGACGGTGTTGTTGATGATGTCCGTGTAAATAAAGCCGTTGCTCTCGTCTTGCGCGGTCATGTAGGGGAAGCGCCCGTCTTGAGCGGGAATCGTCGTTACCAAACTGCCGGAAAAGCTGTACTGGAGAATGACGCCCGATTTCGTCGTGAATACGACGCGCCTTTGTTCTATGTTTATGTTGCAATATCCCAAATCGCGCAGAGCGTTAGGATACTCGAAAAAGGACAGTTGATGAGTCGCCGTTTTCTGTTTTGTGGACGTCCATTCAAGATAAAAGCCCTCGTGTTCGAGCCGTACGACGTATAAAAGCCCGTCCGAAACAGCTATCCCGCTTATCTTGCCTTTTAATAAGATAAAGTCTTCGTTGGTATATTCATACGAATACAATTCGTCCAGAAACTTACCGTCCGAAGCGTATTTCACCACGCGCTCGACGTTTTGATCCTTCACGCCCCCGAAGCGGCTGTCATAGACGTAGAGGTTGTTCTCCTCGTCGATGTCGACGAATCGAGCGGCCGTGAAATTCTTGCCCGCGTCGACGCGGTATATCAATTCTCCCGCGTCGTTCAAGACGAAGACGGATTCCGTGGAATTGGCTACAATCGCGATGCGCTCGCCGTTGCCGTTTGCGTCGCCTATCATCTCAAGGGCGCCGCTCGTACGCCAGGGGTTGAGACTGACGTTTGCTTTGTTCAAGAATAGAAAAATAGAAAGAGCCGCGCACGCGACCGCCCCGATAACCGGTATAAACCTTGATTTATTCTTCATAATGAACCTCCCTTACTATACGCGCATCGGTACTTGCGGGCAAGCGTATGTCGCCCCAAATGCCGTTTGAAAAATCGCAACCCCGGCTTCCCCATATCCGAACCCATAGACAGGCTTTCCGCGTCCGCGAAATACGTTTCGGCAATCTTGTAATAGAGATATGTGTTGAAATCGGAAACAAGCGCCTTGGCGAAGTAGAGAAAGACCCGCTCCTCGTCCAGCCGCTCCCAAATAGCGAAGCCGGCGGGCTTTTCTTCCATATACAAATACGCGCCTTCGTACACGTTGCCGTCGAATATCGCTGTCATGTTTTCCAACGCATTCTTTTCGCACCCACACAGCGCGGCGCACGCCCCGCAGTCCTGTTGACCGCACCATTGGTTCTGTATATCGACGCACATTTGGACGTTTGCCTTGCCGACGGGAGCGAGGGAAACGCGGTCGCAGGCCGCGCACTTCCGCAAATGGCGGCGCTTCTCCGCGTTCTCCTTGCCCGATAGTTCCAGCAAGTCCGCTATGCGGTATATGTATTCGCTGCGGTCGTCGGTCCAGTCCGTCCTGACGGCATAGCCCTGGACGTCCGTATAGTCCTTGAGCAGGCGTTCTTCTATCGTATAGATTGCCAAAGCGTCTCCGGTCCCGCTTACAGTTTCCCACAGCGCGTCGATAAGCCCTCGCAAGGGAATCCGCGGCGCCTCCGCCGAGGGGTGTATTTGAATCTCAATCGGCCCGCCGCCGCACGGAAACCATACGCTACAAAAGTAACCCGCGATAACCTTGTAGAGCGCGCGGTACGCCGCTATTCCCCACGCGATTAAGTTTGCCGCGCTTAATTCCGTCAGGAGGGTCCAGCCGTTTATCCATCGCCTATACAGACCGATTTCTTCCGTCTGAACTGGGAGAAAGCCGCGGGTCAAAAAACGCTGGCGCGCTTCCCTATGAGAGGGGTGAAGGGCGGGCGCTATTTCCATTGTTCTATCTCCGTCGGGTCAAACGTAACGATATATTTGCGCCAGAGTTCGTGCGCGCTTAACAAGCGTTTGAACCGCCGCAGTCCCAAATGCCCCATATCCTCGCTCATGTTCATATATTCCACGCCGGGCAGG
>JAIRKH010000113.1 GCA_031260245.1 Treponema sp.
GACAGAGGACTTTAACAATTCCACAAATTCAGCTATGATACCTGCTTATGAACAAACTCATTATAAAAGGCGCCCGCGAACACAACCTCAAGAACATAGACCTTGAACTACCGCGGGACAAACTCATAGTCATATCAGGGCTTTCAGGGTCGGGGAAAAGCTCGCTCGCGTTTGACACCATATTCGCCGAAGGACAACGGCGGTATGTGGAAAGCCTCTCCGCGTACGCGCGGCAATTTTTGGGGAGCATGGATAAACCCGACCTTGACTACATAGAAGGGCTGTCGCCCGCTATCGCTATAGAACAGAAAACCACGCATCGCAATCCTCGCTCGATAGTGGGGACAGTCACCGAAATTTACGACTACTATCGTCTCCTCTACGCCCGAATTGGCGTACCGCATTGTCCCAAATGCGGACGAGAGATAAAAGAGCAGACCATAGACCAAATCATAGACGCAATAATAGCGATGGGAGAAGGCGTCCGCGTTCAGTTGCTGTCGCCTGTCGTCAGAGGCAGGAAAGGAGAACATCAAAAGGTCGTCGCGGACGCGAGAAAGGCGGGCTTTGCCCGAATCCGTATAGACGGCATCTTGGTAGATTTGGACGACGAACAGTCAATCAAACTCGAGAAACAGAAGAAACATACGATTGAAATCGTGGTTGACCGGCTCGTCATAAGAGTGGGCGTGCGGACGCGGCTCGCCGAATCTGTTGAAGCCGCCCTTGCCGCGTCAGACGGCCTCCTCCTTGCTCTAGTGAACGAAGACGGCGCGCATCATTCGCCTAAAGAATATTTCTTTTCCCAAAAGAGCGCGTGTCCAGACTGCGGCGTCTCAATCCCCGAATTACAACCCCGACTATTCTCGTTCAATAACCCTTTCGGCGCGTGCCCAGACTGCGCTGGTCTCGGCGCAAATCTCGAATTCGACGTGGACCTGGTGATACCCGATCTTAGCCTCTCTTTTGACGAAGGCGGTCTCGTCCCCTATCGCCCGGACGTCGCGTGGAACCGAAGCCGGTTCGAGGGACTCGCCAAACACTTCAAGTTCAAGCTTTCAACGCCTCTCAAGGACATTCCGAAGAAGGCGTTCGACGCCCTCCTGAACGGCACAACCGAAAAAGTAGGCATACGGTACGAAAATCGCGACCAAACAGGGCGTTTTGAATACAACATCGCGTTCCCCGGCGTGCTCGGAGATCTTAAACGCCGCTACATGGAGACCCAATCTCAAGGGGTCAAGGATTGGCTCGAAAAATTTATGAGTCAGCGTTACTGCAGGTCGTGCGACGGCAAACGCCTCAAGCCTGAAGCGTTGTCGGTAACAGTTAACGATAAGAATATTTGGGAACTCAACAGTCTTTCAGTCGTTGATTCCATTGAATTCTTTAAAAATATCCAGTTAAACGAGAGCGAGAAGAAGATATCCGAACAAATTCTCAAGGAAATTAACGCCCGACTCGGATTCATGAAGAATGTAGGACTTGATTATCTGTCGCTTGAACGCGAGGCGGCAACTCTTTCAGGCGGAGAGGCGCAACGCATACGGCTCGCGACGCAAATCGGCTCCAGTTTAGTCGGGGTGCTTTACATCCTCGACGAGCCGAGCATAGGCTTGCACCAGCGGGACAACCAGCGGCTCATAGACACGCTTTTGCATTTACGCAACTTGGGCAATACGCTCATCGTCGTGGAGCATGACGAGCAGACGCTCCGCACCGCGGATTACATCGTGGATTTGGGTCCAGGCGCAGGCGTTCATGGGGGAAACGTCGTGGCTCAAGGTACGCCGAAAGAGGTAGCGCAGGTCAAGGAAAGCCTTACGGGACAGTATTTGGCGGGAACGCTCAAGATTGACGTTCCTCAAAAACGACGCAAAGGCAATGGGTCTTTCATCAAGCTGAAGGGGGCGTCAGAGCATAACCTAAAAAACATTAGTGTTGAAATTCCCCTTGGCGTATTTACCTGCATCACGGGCGTGTCTGGGTCAGGCAAGTCAACCTTGCTCCAGAACGTACTTGCGCCCGCTCTGTCGAACCGCGTCTACCATACCGCCAAATCCGAGGGCGCTTATAAATCCCTTGAAGGCGCGGAGAATATTGACAAGGTGATTGACATTGACCAGAGTCCCATCGGTAGAACTCCGCGTTCCAATCCTGCGACTTACGTGGGCGTATTTACAGGTATCCGCGACCTTTTCGCTAGTCTGCCTGAATCTAAGATGCGCGGGTACAAGCCCGGACGGTTTAGTTTCAATGTGAAAGGCGGTAGGTGCGAACATTGCCAGGGCGACGGCACGATTAAGATAGAAATGAATTTCCTGCCTGACGTTTATATCACTTGCGACGTGTGCGGTGGGGCGCGTTTCAACAAGGAAACGCTGGAAATACAGTTCAAGGGGAAGAACATCGCCGACGTCTTGGATATGACTATCGAAGAGTCCGCGGATTTTTTCCGCTCTATCCCCCAAATTACCCACAAGATGGAGACGTTGTTGTCCGTGGGACTGGGTTATGTGAAACTTGGTCAGTCCGCTCTTACTCTTTCCGGCGGAGAGGCGCAAAGAGTGAAATTAGCGCTTGAATTGTCCAAGCGGCCTACCGGCAAGACGTTTTATGTACTTGACGAGCCGACTACAGGTTTACACTTCGCGGACGTGAAACAGCTTATGGAGGTGATTCAACGGCTTGTCGACCAGGGCAACACTGTTGTGATGATTGAACACAATCTGGACGTGCTTCTACAGGCTGACTGGCTTATAGACCTTGGGCCCGAAGGCGGAGACAAAGGCGGCAGAGTGGTCGTTACCGGCGCGCCGGAAAATGCGGCGAAGTGCGAAAAGTCTTATACAGGGCGATATTTGAAACCGCTATTAGAAACCAAAGGGATGGAACGTAAGCAATAGGGAATTGGGATAGATTTTCGCCGGTAGATAGTTTGTCGCCGAGATATTTATTCTGTATAACAAGGAATTTGAAACCAAGAAAGACGCTTTATGTTTGGGTATGGCAAAAAGAGAATTGAGACGATTGTCCCTGCTTTTCAAATAATCCGTTTCTATTTTCCCATACCGAAAAACAAAACACCAACTCCTTTGCATCTTACCATTCTACGCGATAATTTCTTTTATTTTATTTGTTAAGAATGCCGCAGAAAAAATCATAGCCCATGTTTTTTTCGCAAATACTCATTTCGCAAATCGTCGATCAAAACGGATTTATTATCGCGCATGATATACCAGAATTTCCAGCCATTACAAGACGACGTTTGTTGAATTATTGCGCCGATTCTATGAATAGAGCCTATTTGTTTCTTGTATTCTAATTTTCCATCCGATAATACAAAAGCGGCGGCGCTGTATGTTTTGCGCGCATACGACAGTTCGCCAGCTTTTATCATAATAAAGTTTCAAACGGCGCCCTGTCCTGCTGCTCTTTTTCTTCTTCTACCCAATCGGCTTCCGGAAAAAATATTTTTATCGCGTCAATTCTTTTTTTTGCAAGCGATATATATTCTGTTTCCTTTTCGATACCGATAAAATTTCGCTTTAATTTCTTTGCGACAGCGCCGGTTGTGCCTGTGCCAAAAAATGGGTCAAGTACAATATCGTCTTGTTTCGAGGTTGATAAAATTACTCTTTTTAATAATTCCTCCGGCTTTTGCGTCGAATGGGCTTTTTTCCCATCATCGCCTTTTAGTCGCTCTTCGCCAATACACAAGCCAATCCGCCATACGGACGTCATTTGTTTGCCGCCATTATATTTTTTCATGATTTTATGATTAAATGTGTATTTTTTATGCCGCTCGCCTTTTGAACACCACAAAAGCGTTTCGGTGGCGTTTGTAAAACGAGCGCCAAGAAAATTAGGCATTGGATTGGTTTTATGCCATGTTACGTCATTGAGAATCCAGAAGCCTAAATTCAGCATAATGTTTCCAACGCGAAAAATATTATGATAACTGCCGATTACCCATATTGAGCCCGTATGTTTTAGTATGCGTCTGCACTCTTTGAGCCACGCGATACAAAACTCGTCGTATTCCGTAAAAGACGAAAATTTGTCCCATTCGTCGTCGACGCCATTAACTTTGGTATTGTTTGGTCTATATAATGCGTTTTTTAACTGCATATTATACGGCGGATCGGCAAAAATGAGGTCTATCGAGTTATCGGGGATTTTTTTTAATTCCTCAGTACAATCCCCTTGAATTATGGTATTAACCTTCATGTTTTGGAGTATATCAGGCTGTTTTAAGGCTGTCAATACCGTAGGTTTACAGCCCTGACAAAATGTAGGCGGAGTGGAGCGTGGGGAGGCGCAACCGAAAAAACTATTGACAAAACCCTGGATTTTAATATAATATGATTATTAAGGAGATTTACCATGAAGAATACAACGGTATATTTTTTTCTGTTTCTAGTTTCGTTTTCTATTCTTAATTCATGTGAAAATATATTTGAAGATGATTTGTTAATAAAAATGGATAAAGAAACGTTTGAGAAAGAATATGAAGAATGGAAATTACAAGACATTAGAAATTATCAATTTACTTATGAATTCTTCAATGATGCGGGGCCAATTGGACCTGTAAAAATAATAATAAAAGAAAATGAGTTTCCGGTCATTGAAAATTCAAATGAATATAATGATGGTATTATTGCCGAGAATATAATGGAAATATATGGTTTTATAAAATCAACATTTGATTTTATCGAACAAGTGAAGAATGGC
>JAIRKH010000049.1 GCA_031260245.1 Treponema sp.
ATCGGGTTTTACCCCGTACAACCGCTTAAAAAGAACCGCCTTGGCATCCGCCGCTTTTTTCCCTCTTCCCATCCGGATAGTATATCTTTTCCTGGGTTATTAAACAAGTCTATTATATATTTTCATCCCGTTCTTCAAAAATATTCAAATTCATTTCTCTTGCTATATTTTTCATTGATTTATCCAATGTTAATAATGGCAATCTTAATATAAAAGCGACTTCCACATAATATGCATCATATGCATAAATATTATATCGACAAGCAATTTTTAGTACATTATTTTTATTCTTTATTCATTGGACATTCATCATCAGCACAATGATAACAATTCTCTGGATAATCTTCCCAATCACTACAATTAGCGTATGAATTTGGATCATTCCATTCATCCTCGTCCTCAGATAAATAAAAATCATCGGTTTCACCTGTATTAAGATCGCTATATTCTCCAAAATCATTATTTTTCTGAATATTCGTTTCATTTTTAAACCTACTTGTTTTGCTTTTTGTGTTTTCTCTCTCCATATCCTCGTTTTCAAAACATTGAAGGCATATTGTTTTATTATAATTATTTTCCGACGAATATATATTGTGCCGCTCAGTAAAATCATCTAAATCAAATATCTCATCGGTATCAATATTTTTATAAATGTCTTTACCTAAATCCTTATGACAAAAATCACAATAAGAAGATAAATAAAATAAATTAAATATATTCTCTCTCTTCTCATAGGTTGTATTTATTTCCTTGTTACATTCTTTACATTTATATTTCTTTTCAAAATAAGTATTGTTATCAACTTGTTGCACAATATTATGCAAGGCAAAATACTCTTTTTTTCTTCTTAAAAAAGAAAGCAAATTAACATTTGAAAAAACCCCTCCTCCGATAACATTATATTCAAATGATTCTTTTAATATAATTGATTCACAATGTGGGCATTTAATAAATATTTCAAACTTTGCCTTTATCATATAATCATCCATGTAAAACCATAATAATGCATTTATATATTTTCGTCAAGTGTTCTTTAAATAATTTTCAGAAATTCTTAGGCACAATGGCGCATAACGTTCCGGCTGTTGGCGACGTTTTTGCAGCCCGAATAAGGGCTTTGCGCAGCAAAGACCAGTGCCGACAAAATGTGACGGAGGTTTTACGTTGGAATGGAGCGTAGCGGAATGACCTAGCCGACCGAACCCCGAGCCGCCTACTTGCGGCGAAGCGCTAACAGTCCTGGTATGTGGTGTTTTTTCGGTTTCGGAGCTTGATAAGTGGGACACTTTGATAAGCTGGGTTTCGGATTCTTTTATAGATGATCCGAACCTCAATTCTTGTACAGTAGTCCCAGATATCGTCTATGAAAATGGTAGCGCTATAAATTTGACAAATGCATATGCTCAACATGATAGGGATTATGAAATAAGAATGTAACTCTCTTTCTTGTACAATTTGAATGAACCAAGCCTTTGTGATACCCCGCGCTGATGAGGTTTATCTGCGGGGGGGCTTTGGTTTAGACAACTAAAGCCTTCGAACCCCTCAAAGTTTTGGAACAGCCTTAATATCCTTATAATATTAGACGGCGTTGCGTATAACGACCATGCGGACGACGCGCGGGCTCTTGACAAAAAACGCTGAAATGGTAGACTCATTTGCGGTTGGAGGATGGTTAACCATGGCTGATATAGGAGACGTAGGAGAAGCGGGGGGGGGGGGTAAACAAACATGACTTTTATGTTTGTAAGCAGTTGCGGTATATAAGCGAGAGAGAGAATTTTCGAGAGAAGAGAAAGGAAATACGCAAGTGAAATATTCAGGAGCGCGCATCTTGATAGAGGCGCTGATAGAACAAGGCGTGGATACGGTATTCGGCTATCCTGGCGGAGCGGTGCTTTTCATTTATGACGAGCTGTACCGGCAGAGGAACCGCATACGGCATATTCTGGCGAGTCACGAACAACACGCGGCCCACGCGGCGGACGGATACGCTCGCGCCAGTGGGAAGCCAGGGGTGTGCATCGCCACGTCAGGGCCTGGGGCGACGAATCTCGTAACCGGCATAGCGGCCGCGATGATGGATTCATCGCCGCTCGTCGCCATAACCGGCAACGTTTCCACTTCTTTGCTTGGCAAGGACAGCTTCCAAGAGGTTGACACCACGGGCGTTACCATGCCTATCGTCAAACATAACTGGATAGTTAAGGACGTAGACGAGCTGGCGGAGGTCGTGAGAGAAGCTTTCCTCGTGGCAAAATCGGGCCGTCCTGGACCCGTGCTGATAGATATTCCCAAGGACGTTACGGCGCAGGAAGGCGAATGGCTGGATATCTCCTCTATCATACCGAATATCCACAAAAAGCAGGACGTGCTTGGAGCGCGTTCTCTGCGACTCGAAGCCAAGAGTAAAAGGCGGCTGTGGAGCGTGGACGACATAAAACTGGCCGCAACGCTCATTGACCGCGCAAAACGTCCGGCCATTTACGCGGGCGGCGGCGGCGTCATATCAAACGCGTCCGAAGAAATCGTTCGGTTTGCAGAGCATATCAACGCGCCTGTGGCGTTGAGCCTCATGGGAATCGGAGCGTTCCCACAGGAACACCCCCTCTGCACCGGGCTTTTGGGTATGCACGGAACAGTGGCGTCGAATAAAGTCGTTCAAACCGCGGACCTGCTCATTGCTGTCGGAGCGCGTTTCTCGGACCGAGTTACCAGCGACGTCGGCACGTTCGCGGAAAAGGCGAACGTCCTGCACTTTGACATCGACCCGGCGGAAATCAACAAAAACGTGCCGACAAGCGGACGCGTCGTCGGAGACATAAAGGAGACGTTGGCGCTCACACGAGCGGAACTGCCTTTAAGCGTCAAAAACGGATGGGGAAACGATATTGAGACGTGGAAAAAGGAAAAGCCCGCGTCTCATCAGGAGTACCGTAACCGTGAAATCCTTCACCCACGCTTCGTCGTCGAGGAAACGGAAGCCTATTTAGAAAAAACAGAAAGAGGGAACGTCGTTGCGGTAACGGACGTGGGACAGCATCAGATGTGGACCGCGCAGTTTTTCAAGGCGAGCGCTCCCCGTTCATTCATCACATCGGGCGGTCTTGGCGCCATGGGCTTTGGTTTGGGCGCGGCTGTGGGCGTGAAGATTGCGCGCCCTGATAAACAAGTCGTCCTTTTCACAGGCGACGGCTCGTTTCGCATGAACTGCGGGGAAATGGGGACTCTTTCCGCTTACGGACTGCCCATCCTCATCGTTGTGTTCAACAACCGCGTTCTGGGCATGGTGAGGCAGTGGCAGACGCTCTTTTATGAGGGACGGTACTCGGAAACCACGCTCGATCGACCGCCTGATTTCGTGAAACTCGCCTCCGCTTACAGCGTCGCGGGTTTCCGCGCTGAAACCGAGGCTGAATTTCTCCTTGCCTTGGAAAAGGCGGGTGAGGAACTTCGCGGCGGCAAGTCGGCGCTTATAGAAGCGGTCATTGACCGGAACGAGAAGGTTCTGCCCATGGTACCAGGGGGCAAACCCATCCACGAGCAACTGCTATAAATACGAGTTGGAGCGGCGGTTTGGTCGCGGAACCATGCCTTTCCTTTATTCTTTTATTTCTTTTTGGAATCTCACGCCGATGGTCGCCGAAACGCCAGGCGTCGGATAATCCATGAAGGTCTGGTAGGAGACGTTTAGGATGTTACGGACGACGCCGAAAAACGTCAGAGACCCAAACTTTTGACAGACGTTCAAGTTCAGCAGAAAAAATGAGGGTAATTCTTTCGCGTTAGCCGTGTCTGCAAAACGCGCGCTTTCAAAATGTCCAGAAACAGCGATAAATCCCGTATCCCAATTACCTTCAAGCGCAAATCCTGCGATATGATTCGGCATATAAGGAATATGTTGGTTGTCTTCCCATACGGCGTTGCCTGTTAGTAAACGGCTTTCGAGCAGTTGATAAGAAAGGGAAAGCTTTGCGGTTTGAAAGATAACGGGAACGAGGAGAGTCGCGCTTGATTCGGCTTTACAGCCCCAAAAAGCGGCTTCGCCAGCGTTCTGAGGCTTCCACGTAGCGCCCAGAGGATACCAATGGATAGAATCCCGCGTCCATTGCGCGAACAAGCTTCCGCCAATCGTAAAAGAAGCTTTCTTGAGAGAAAGAACGACGTCCGCGCCCCATCCGTCCTCGCTCTTGAGATTGGGATCGCCGGTCATTACGCCGTCGTTCCAATACAAGTCTTCCATGTCTGGATGTTTAAAACTGCGGTAATAGTTGTTCTTAAGGGATAATAGATCTGTCACGCGCCAAAGGAGACCAAGTTTTGGTACAAGAACCGTTGAGTCTTCACGGAAAACCGCTTTTACAGACGGCGCGAAGAGGAATTTTCTATGCGGCTGAATATACGCGGTCAGATAGACGCCGCCGTCGACGGCGAAGCGGGTCTGGTCCTGGTCGGATAGAAATTCCGCAAAGGCGTAATCAGCGCCTATTTTCAGCGAGAATCGCTCCGCTGCGAACCATGTCCAGCGGTTTATCGCTTGAATACGGTGGAGGCTTTGCTCGTCTCCCGCGAAAACCGAGTTTGAGAAGCCGTAGTCCAGCGCCAGTTCCGTTGCCCATTGGTCTGAAAACGCTCGCGGGGCGTTGATAAAGAAGCTTTCATGCAAAGAGAGGCTTTGTTGCTCGTCAAAATCGCTTGAATAACCGGAGCGGGAGATGTTTTTATTTGAGAAATAGGCGTTTGTTTTCAGAGTGAGCGCGGTGGAGTTGGGCAAATCCCGCGTATAAACCGCGGTTATTCCGGTATCCCAGACTTCGCCGCCAGACTTGCGGCGGACAATCTTGTTGCTATCCCTGAACGAGAAGTGGTTGTCAGCGCGGGTCGTGAAAAAATTCGCGGAGAGCGAGTCTTTTCCCGCGCCCCAGCCTATGGACAAAGCGGCGCGTTGCGCGTCTACGAGGTCTTGCCATTGACGGGTCGCGAATTTGTCGTTTTCGTCCATAAACCGAACTGGCAGGTAGGATGTATTGAAGAGGGAGCCGTTTACGCGCAAGCCTGGCGCCTGTTTCTTTGCGGTAACGATATTGACGACTCCACCCAGGGCGCCTGACGCGTTGAACGCGCTGTCGGAGCCGCCCTCGACGACTTCGATACTTTCTATTGATTCGGGCGCGACGCTGGCGAAATCAAAACCGCCTGTTACCGGCGAATTCGCCAATACGCCGTCTATGAGAAAGGCTACTCGTTGCGCGTCGAAACCCCGCAAATTGACGCTTGCGGTATTGCCGTAGCCCCCGTAGCTCAAAGTCCCCAGATTAAGCGCGTCTTGCAGGAGTTCCGCGATGTCCCGCGCCGCGCTTTTTTCTATGTCTTCTTTTGAGACAATTTCTTTCACAACCGTTTCGGGCGCCTGCTCCGCCTCGACGGTTACGCCTTCGTCTTCGAGTTCCTGCGCCCGCAACAGAGGCGCAAAGCAAGCGAGCGCCCACATGAGCGCGATAAAAGCAGGCAGGAGAAACGGCGCTCTACTGATTCTTTCTGTATTCATAAACGTAGACGATTCCTACAGACCGCGGCGCGAAACTTTGCTACCGCGCAACGGAACTTTAGATCGCGGTTTGCGTCATTCCGCGGTTTCTGAGTGTATGCATGAGCTCCAGAATTTGGTGTATTGACTCATCGCGGAGATGGAGACGAATCCTTCAACCGCCTCCTCCTCCGTATCAAAAAGGACGAGATCATAGCCAGAATATGCGGTAGTCAAGTCCGCGGTTTTGGGACTTTCCCTGAAATCACGGAAATAAACCGCGATATACTTTCCCTCGTTTTCACCGCTTGTTAATTTGATGATGAACACGCCTGAATCGGTCTTGCTAGATACGACGAAAATGTAAAAATGGATGATATTCGCAGTAAATTCCCCGCTATATTCTTCGGCGGCGTCGTCATAGGAGATCGTCGTTTTTCCAACGGTATACCCGTCGTCGTATAACGATGTCCATTTGCCTTCAAAATCGGTCCACTCTTCTGTCTCCACGTAGCGGACTTCCGTTACGCTCTCCTCGCAGGACGCGAGGCAGAGCGCGAATATAATAACCGACAGGAACGTCTTAGTTCCTATTATAAATGACTTTTTCATCTATAACCTCCTTATTCTTTTTACCACTTTTTACAATTTTCCACAATACCCCCGTGAAAAAGCTCCGGGTTCGCGGTTAATCTACAGTTTTCTCACACTCGAAGTCGCGGCGGTTACAGGGATGTCAAGCAGAACAGGCGGAGGAGTAGGAACACTCCGCTCTATTCCTATCGATTACCTCATCAACGAGGCGGACAAGCGTATGTACGTCAACAAGCGTCTTATGAAAAAGAAATAAGCCTATGACTGAACGCTATTGCGCCTTGGTTCGCGCTTTTTAACACACCGTCAACGAATTTTTCTCTTGTAAAAAGAGCGTTTGTATGCTATGTTTATGTTATGAGAATAGCAATAGTAAACGTTTCGGCGCAAAGAGAGCTTGTTTCCCCTTGCGTCGCCGCATTGCGAAAAGGCTTTGAATCCATGGGACACCGCGCCGACATTATCTCCGCGTGGACGGACGACGGCTTCCGCCTGCCCGCTTATGACTACATCGTAGTAAGCGCGGAGACGCTTTCCTTTTTTTCCCGCAAGTTTCCAGATTGTTTACATAAGATACTCTCCACAAGCGGCGGAGTCGCGGGCAAGAAAAGCGCCGCCTTCTTGGGGAAGAAATGCCTCTTCGTCAACAAGGCGCTTGCCGCTCTCATGTCCGCCATGGAAAAGGAAGGTATGTTCGTGAATTGGAGCGATACGCTTTTAAGCGCGGAACAAGCCGAAGCGCTTGCGAAACGCATCGGCGCATAGCGGACGCTTTTTCTGGAAAAGAGGCGAAGCGGTTTAGAACATGGAGAATTATTACAACCTACTCGGAGTTAAGACAGACGCCTCTTTTGCGGACATAAAAAAGGCGTTTCGCGGCAAAGCCAAGAAGTTTCATCCGGACATCGCGGGCGCGGAGAGGGACGGGGAAATGCGCCGTCTCATCGGAGCCTACGAAGTTCTCTCTGATAATCAGAGGCGTCTTGAATACGACAGAACGCTCAGATTAGCAAAGAATAACGAATTTGATTATCGAACTTTTCTACAGAGGAGAAAGGACGACCCGGCAAGTCTGGCGAAGCTTATGATATTAGACCTCTTTCATGAAAGGGAAGAAGCCGCGCTTGTCTTGTGGCGCGTACACGGCGGGCTTAATTTTCCGATGAAACGGTATCTTGACCGTGAAGACTGGATGGACGGTTCCTATATTCTGGCCGAGGAACTCGTCAAGCGCGCCTGTTATTACGAGGCTTTTGTCGTGCTTGCCGACATCATGCGCGAAGAGAGGCGGAAACCGTATTTCAGACATTTCTCCATTGATGTGGAGACTTTTCTGAAGGAGCTGGTGAAACTAAAGTTGCGGCGCGCTGTGAACGACGAGACATGGGTTTTCTGCATGGAGACCTTGTTGTCGCTTGGCGGGTTTTCGGCAAAGACCGAGGCGCGCTGGCTCTGTTCCATGTCGGACGCGCTGTGCAAACTGGGCAGACGCGAAGAAGCGCGCGCGGTTTTCTATAAGGCGCTTGAGATTTACCCGCGCCTGACAAGCATCAAACGCTTGAGGAAAAGTCTAGGAATCTAAATGATACGTCTGAAGAATGAAAAACAAATCGACGGTATACGAGCGTCATGCAAGATGCTCTCCGCCATGTATAGAGAACTGATACCGCTCATAACCCCTGGCGTTGAAACCATAGAATTAGATAAATGGGCGCAGAGTTGGATAAGGAAGGCCGGGGGGAAACCCGCGTTTCTCGGCGTGGGAAGCAAAAAGAATCCTTTCCCCGCGTCCCTGTGCATCTCCATAAACAACGAGGTCATTCACGGCATTCCCTCGCGCCGGAAGATAGCCGATGGGGACCTCGTGTCCATAGATGGGGGCATAAACCTTGGCGGGTTTATAAGCGACCAGGCGTTCACTGTGGAGGCGGGAAAGGTAAAGGAAGAGGCGCGTAAGCTCAACGCCGTTACCCGCGAGTGTCTCAAGCGAGGTATTGGAGCGGCAAGAGCTGGGGACCGCCTCCTCCAGATAGCGCGGGCTGTGAGCGGTTACGCGAATACTTTCGGTTTCGGTGTGGTATACCAGTATTGCGGACATGGAGTAGGATTCGACCTCCATGAAGACCCTTCAGTGCCGAACGTGCCGCACGGACCAAACCCGCGCATGACAACCGGCCTTGTCATAGCCATTGAGCCCATGGTCAATAGCGGCTCGCCCGCAGTAGAAGTCGCGCCCAACGGTTGGACCGTCATAACCGCGGACGACTCGCTCTCCGCGCATTGGGAACATACAATCGCTATATTCGGGGACCGTACCGAAACGCTGACCGATGAAATCGTCTTTACCTTCTAACTATTGATTTACGCGTCCGCTGTACGCGGGCGTATATTTATG
>JAIRKH010000071.1 GCA_031260245.1 Treponema sp.
GGGGGCGGGCGTAAGTCAGACGCCGAAATTTGTTCTATAACTCCGATCCAGTTCTTCTAGAGAAGCTCGTAGGCGCTGTTCAAAGTCGTCCAGAGTCGCGCGATCGTCATTTCTTACCACGTTTTTCAGGCGCGCGAGTTCTTCGCGTTCCGTCAAGGACATTATTTTGATGAGCGGCGCGCCTAGCTTGATGCATAGAGCGGCCCGCTCGTAAAAGTCCATGATAAGCTCTAGGAGGCGTACCTGTTTTGACGGCGTACAATACATATCAACCTCGTCAAAAGAATTTTGTTGTAAAAAGCCGTTTTTGATGATTTCCGCTGTAACGAGGATGAGCCGCTTGTCGTCAGGCAGGGCGTCGGGACCGATGAGGCGCACAATTTCCAAAAGCTTTTCCTCTTGCTTGAGCAAATCAAGCGCCTTTTGACGGGCGATGGTCCATTGCGGGTTCACTTTTTCCCACCACGCTTTGACCTCTTCGGCGTATTCCGAATAACTGTCGATCCAACTGATAGCCGGATAGTGGCGGGCGTTGGCAAGGTCCCTGTTAAGCGCCCAAAAGCATCGAATAAATCGTTTAGTGTGCTGGGTGACCGGCTCGGAAAAATCTCCGCCGGGCGGAGAGACGGCGCCGATGATGGAAACCGAGCCTTCCGCACCGTTCAGGGTTTCAACAAGTCCTGCCCGCTCGTAAAATTCCGCAAGCCGCGTGGGTAAATACGCGGGGAAGCCTTCTTCCGCGGGCATTTCCTCCATGCGCCCGGACAGTTCTCGCAAGGCTTCAGCCCAGCGGGACGTGGAATCCGCCATAATCGCCACGTGGTAGCCCATATCGCGATAGAATTCCGCCATGGTAACGCCTGTGTAAATTGAAACTTCCCGCGCCGCGACTGGCATATTGGACGTGTTGGCGATTAAAATCGTGCGTTCCATAAGGGAGCGTCCTGTACGCGGGTCAATGAGATGAGGGAATTCAGTCAGAACGTCGGTCATTTCGTTGCCGCGCTCTCCGCAACCGATATAGATGATGACGTCGGCGTCGCACCATTTGGCGATGGCGTGTTGCGTCATGGTCTTGCCTGTGCCGAACCCGCCCGGAATCGCGGCTGTGCCGCCTTTGGATAGTGGGAAAAACACGTCGATTACTCGCTCACCGGTAATGAGAGGTTTGTCCGCGGAGAGGCGTCTTGCGGTAGGACGGGACAGACGCACGGGCCACCAGTGGGATAGGGCGAATTCTTCGCCTTGGTCAGTTTTTGCGATTGCGTCATTGATGGTATATTTGCCCGCGGGCGCGAATTCCGTGAGCAAGCCGTTTTTGGCGTTAGGCGGAACCATTATCTTGCACACTATACTGGCGGTCTCCTGTACGGTTCCCAGAACCATGCCCGGAACAACCCGCGTTTCTTCCTTTCGCGCCGCTTTTTCAGCGATTCCAGGCTCCGGGACGAAATCCCACAGCTTGTCCGGGTCAAGGCGTTCGCCGCGCAGACCCGGCTCCATAAACGCGCCGGACTGTCTGTAGAGCAATTCAAGAGGGCGTTGAATACCGTCGTAAATGGCGCCGATAAGACCAGGACCAAGGCGCGCCGAAAGAGGACGCCCTGTAGATTCGGCCGCCGCGCCAATTTCCATTCCAGTGTCGTCTTCATAAACCTGAATCACAGCCGTGTCTCGCTCAAGCCGCACAACCTCGCCGATGATTTTTTTGCTTCCAACGTCCACAACGTCAAAAAGTCCGGCGCCGACCATCCCATTCGCATGGATGATGGGTCCGGAAATGCGTTGGACAGTACCGCTCATACTTTCTTCTCCTTTAGCGCGGACGCGCCTATCAGGGCCGCGGTCAACTCTCCGCGTTTGTCTCGTAAAAGCGACTCTACGACTTCGTCCAGAGACGCGGTGAGTTTCACTTTTTTTGTATTTATGACGACGGCGGGAAATTGCCCCGCATTCTTGAAGGATAGAGGCGGTTCAACGATGAACCGCTTTAACTCTTTCGGTAACAGCTTCCCTAGCTCTCTCTCGGTCAAAAATCTGCTGTAGACTTCAGGCTTATCTTCTGTGGTTATGGGATCCCCCACGTCTTCAAGCTCCTTGAGGCGTATGGTCAGCTCTTTTTTCAAAAGCGCAAGCTGTCTCTCTCTGTTCAAGCTTTTGAGGAACGAAAAAGCCGCGTTCTTCAAGGCGTTTTCTATCTTTGCGGAACGAAGCCTCTGTTTGTCTAAAACGAGGCGCGACATGATTTCATCGCCGTCCCGCTTTGTCTTTTCCGTATATTTTTTCTGAAGCTCGCTAATGGCGGCCTGAATCTTTTGTTCCCAGACCACGGACGCATCTTTAATGGTATCTTCGGACGATTTGAGCGTGCGGAACGCCTTCTTCCGCGCGTCTTCGAGGATTTCCTTGTCCAAAACCTCGGTTGATTGCAATTCTTCCATAGCAGTTACTTTACAATTATTTTCGCTGTATTTCAAGACCTCAAGTTTCAAAGGGAAGACAAAACGCCTTTTTTTAATTGGACTAAATCTTAAAAGGATATTATATTACTTTTATGAAAACTGAAGCGCGAATATGGTTTTTGCCGAAATGTTGCTGACCGCGGGCGTTGATGACGACGGACGGCGGCTTGACCGTATACTGCGAAAAATGTGTCCGAGCTTGCCTTTGTCTGTCATATACCGGCTGTTGCGAAAGGGGCGCATTCTTGTTGACGGGAAGAAGGCTTCGGCTGACGACCGAGTCCGCGTCGGCAGCGTCGTTCTCATCCCATTCTTCTCGGATGTTGATGTCGTTTCGGAAGGGGCGGCGCAGAGTAAGCGAGGTAATCAAGCTGTAGATTTGGAAATAATAGCCGAGTCAGAATTCCTGCTTGCGCTCAACAAGCCGTCTGGGTTGGCTGTTCACGATGGAGAAGATAGTCTCGCCTCGCGGGTCGCGGTGTATTTGGCGGGTAAACTAAAGGCGTCGTTGTCGTTCAAGCCAGGTCCCTTGCACCGTCTCGACCGTCCGACCAGCGGTCTCATCGTCTTTTCAAAGAATCTCAAAGGAGCGCGGATATTCTCGTCTCTTCTCCGTGAACGCGCTCTTGTGAAGCGCTATCTCGCGCTTGTGGACGGGTGTGTTGATAGGGAATGTCTGTGGGAGGACTCGCTGTTGCACGACAAGAATCGTCGCAAGACCTTTGCCGATGGTAAAGGTAAGCCCGCGCTAACTCGTATTATCCCAATCACGGTCTCATCCACTCAATCTCTCGTTTGCGCGGAAATACTCACCGGTAGAACCCACCAAATTCGCGCCCAAGCCGCCTGCCACGGGCATCCTCTGTCAGGCGACAAGAAATACGGGGGCCGTTTTCAAGAGAACGGCTTCATGCTTCATGCTTCTGAAATGGAATTTTCCGCGGAACTTGAAAATCTTTTCTCTACAAGCGGTCTTTTAGAAGCCGATTCCACAGGCAAATCCGCCGATTTCAAAAAACTCGTCGCGCCGCTACCGCAGGCTTTTCAAAAGAAGGTAGAGGCGATATTCGAGCGGAAAATTATTATTGCCAGGTAAGCGGCTGTGAATAACACTACGCAGAGAGTCCGGAATACTGTCTCGCCTTTGGTTCCGGCGACTATCTTCGCAAAACGGAAGTAATGGCGGGAAAACGGATAGAGCCAAGGTACGCCCTTGCGGTTGAATGTATCGGCTGCTAGATGACTGAACCAGCCGAAACAGAAACCGAGCCACGCGCTCATCATTGAATTTGTGAAGGGAGACGCCTGAATAAAACGTACTATGTAAATGTTGGGGAGAAATAGTACAATTATGACAAGTCCGCAATGAGTTCCTTGTCGGTGTTTTGACTTAAATACAAAGAGGCTGATACAGCAGAGCGTAAAGAAGAGCGGTAGAAGGAAACGCGCGTCGTCATGGGAAAAAAAAAGCAACAAGAGCCCTGAGATGACGATGGATACGAGGAGGAGGCGTCTCACTTTTTTCCCGGCCTTGCTGTTCGGCATATCAACGTCCGGCCCCAACGCTCCCAGTACCGCCGGGAAAAGCCCGATAATGGGATAAACTATATGAGAACCTATGCTAAACCCTAGTTTTCTTTCGGCTATACTGAACGCCACGGGAATCCCGCCGCACAATCCACCTACAACCATGTGTGTATAACTGTTCATAATCTCTCTCTATTTGCCAAGTCTAATATGGAGGCTTTTATCGCTCTTGGTTTTGCGCTAACTGCGCGGCCTTTGCGAAAATATCCTTCATATACGCGCCTTCTTTTATGGAAAGTCCCGCCCGCGAGACTACGTCGCGGAAGAATTTCTCCTGATACTCCCTACCCCTCTGTTTATAGAAGCCGAGTAACGCGAGCGAATCCGTTATCGACGAGGCGAGTTCCGTAATTTTCGCCATATCCATGGGCGTCCATTCGCCCGGAACCGGTTTACTGGCGCCCAAAGCGCGAAATAGTTCGTAGGCGAAGATTTGAACCGCGTGGGAGAGGTTAAGGGAAGGGAAATCCTCGGCTGTGGGGATATGGGAAGAGAGACCGCAGAGGGCGATCTCCTCGTCTTCAAGCCCAGTGCGCTCGTTGCCAAAGACCAATGCGGCTGAACCCCTTCGGCTTTGCAGGAAGCGAGCGGTCTCTTCGGGGAGCATGGAAAGCCCGCGCTTATGACCGCGCCGCCGAGTCGCGCCGACGACTACGCCGCAGTCCGCGAGCGCGGGCGCAAGCGCGTCGAAGATACCCGCCTTCTCCCACACGTCAACCGCATGAACGGCGCGGGCGCGGATAACCGCCTCGTCCAACGCGCTCGCGCCCGCCAGTCGAAGACGGGACAACCCGCAGTTTTTCATAGCGCGGCACACCGCCCCGACGTTGCCGGATTCTTCAGGACGAACCAAAATGATGACGACATCTGATAAATTCATTTTACTAGTTAGGAATATTGTAAAAAGGGACTCGTACGCCAAGCGGTTATAACCGCCCTTTTGGTAGCGGCGTTTGATAAGGAACTACCCCCACAGGTTTTCCGGATACACGCCGTCTCGCGTTAATTGAGCGATGCGTTGGACGGCCGCGTCTCGGTCTTCCCTGTAGGTAACGCCGAACCATGCCGTCGACGTTTCCAAGACCTTCACGTTAAACAGACCTGTTCGGACAAGGTGGTCCACGAATGAAGGGATGTAGCATTCGCTGTTCAGGTTTTCCCCCTGTTTTGCGAGGAAATCGTCAAAATATTGATTTAATTCTGGGAGAACGTCCGGCGGGAATCCCCAGAAATTCATGGACGCCGGCGCGTCTGCGGGTAATTCTCGTTTGACCCCTTCCACAGTACAGAAAATTTTCCCATCTTCGGTCGCGATGTTCTTCAATTCGTCTACGGATGTCAGACGGCCGTCCTTGACTCCGCATACGCCCCGCGTAACGCTCCCCTGAGGGCTTAAAGTCTGGTCGAGCCTGTAGGGAACGATGGCGCATTCTCTTTTGGCGTCTGAAAGGAATTTTCCCAAAGCGAGATACGCGTTTCTTCCATAGAAATCATCAGAATTGATAACCGCGAACGGCGCGTCCAGTAGATCCGCCGCGCAGAGGAGCGCGTGCGCGGTTCCCCAAGGCTTGGACCTATTCTTTATCGCGGTCGCCATACCCGCGGGAATATGGCTGTCCAATTCCTGATACGCTATCTCGTATTGAAAAGAATTTTTGAAACGTTTAAGCGCCGCGTCTTGGAAATCCTTTTCAAGGTTCCGCCTTATTATAAAAACGACCTTTCCAAAGCCCGCTCTTAAAGCGTCGAACACAGAATAATCCAACAATATCTCGCCGTTTTTACCGAGTCTATCTATCTGTTTAATGCCGCCGTAGCGGCTTCCTATGCCAGCCGCTAACACAACCAAGATTGGTTTCATATCTACCTCTTTTCAAAAATCGTTTGAATTCTATAGCATATCGGCTGTTTTGTCAAGAACAAGCCGTAAGGCGAAAATATCCAATATTTTAATGAAACGCAGGAAAGAAAGAAAATATTTTCGCCGATAGCATCGTCATTACCTCGTTGTATGAATTAAGAAAATCTTCACGTATTCCGAATCAAAAGTCGCTTCGTGATTTTCTCAAGCGTTTCTCGTCCTTTCCCTTTTGGGAGGAGGCTGATTTCCTTCAAGGCGCGATTCGTATAGACTTCGGCGAATGAATACGCCGCCTCCACGCCTTTTGATTTTTTGACGAGGCTTATGATTTTGTTGTCGTCTTTTACGGTAAAAGAAGGCTTGGAAAACAGGGCTTTCAATCCGCCGGTTTCGTCTCTGGAGACGGCCTCAATCAGGGGAAGGGTAACAAGCCCTTCTCTTATGTCGTTGCCCAGGGGTTTGCGGAGAGCGGTTGTATCGCCCGCGTAGTCCAGAATGTCGTCGACGATTTGAAACGCCATACCGATATTGTAGCCGGTTCTACGGAGGCGTTCAATCGTCTGGCGCGGCGCTTTCGCCTCGTCCGCGCCGACGTGGCAGGCAAGCGTGAAAAGGATAGCCGATTTACCCATAATTTTCCGCAGATAACGCCGCAGTCCCAAGTCGGATACGAAACGGCTCGCGTGCTGCTCAATTTCCATCGAACACATACGGGACATAAGCCGCCCCAGATACACGGCGTTTTGCGGGGAGGCGTCCTCTGCGGCGAGAAGAAAACATTTTGACAAGAGGTAATCGCCGATAAGAACCGCGTCGCGCTTTCCGAAACGGGTATGAACCGCGGGCAGCCCTCGCCGTAGAGGAGAATCGTCTATCACATCGTCGTGGACGAGAGTCGCTATATGAAGCATCTCAAGACAAGCGGCTAATTTGTATATCTTTTCCTGTTTCTTGCCGAAACCAGCCGCTATGAGCAGAAGCCCCGGGCGGAGAAGTTTTCCCTTACCGTCAAACAATCCTAAAAGCCCTTCCTTGACGACCGGGTTTTGAGAAGCGCACGTCTCTTGAATAATAACGGCGACCTTTTGAAGGTCGCCCGCTATTTCTGGAAAATCGAGCCAAAACGAGGGTTCTTGATTCACGTTTATTCCTTAAAAGAGAGGAGCGGATTTCGTTAAAATTCAGCGCCGACGAATCCGCTCTCCGTTCCCTCGTTTCCTATTTCTTTGACGGATTTCCGAAATACAGATACAGCCTACGAGCCAATTTCGTACCGTTCCACCATTTCTTAAAAACAGGGACGACCCAGCAGTCAAGTCCGAAGGCGCGTCCGCCCCCGCCGAGGAACAGGAAGCCCGCGAATATAAACCAGACCTTGTACCACTCGAACATACCCGTGAATGTGAACATGAGACACATTACGATAGAGAAAGCGGCCGCCCACCAGGTAAACAACCCGCCAATAAGACAGAGTCCTATGCCTATTTCAAAAAGAACCACGAATAATTGGAAGCCTTGGAAGGGGATATATGACATAAGTCCGTCCATGAAAACCTCTCGAACCCACGTCGCTATCGCGCCTTCGCTGTTGAAAATCGGCTTGGTGAAGTCCCAAATCGTCCTGAATTGAGATGCGGTCGTCGCGGCGACCGCGCCGCTCGCCGCGGTTACGGCGGCTTCAGCCGCTCCCGAAGCCGCGGTTACAGCCGCCGCGCCGCTCGCCGCGGTCGTAGCCGCTTCAGCCGCCCCAGACGCCGCGCTTACCGCGTCCGCTACGCCCGCCTGCGTTACCCACGACGAGAACATCCACGCGGATTTGGTACCCGCGGACCATGACAGCCATCCTTCCCCTATCTTGTTGATACCTTCAAACACCCACATGAGTCCCAGCCAGAGGCGCAGGGGCAGGAGCCAGTACCCCCGCGTCTTATACGCGCCGAAGCCGCGGATGAACGAGCGGTGGTCCTTCCTATCCAGGAATTCGTGTTTGATGTATTCCCAGCATTGGTTGATACCGGCCACGCCGATGAGGTAATGCAGATTCACGATATGTTTCATAGCTTGGGCGAAAATACCGGACATCTTTATATTCATGGCGTTTGAAACAGCGTACTGCCCGCCCACGCTCACCATAAAACCGTGGTAATCGGACTTGAACTTCTTATGCGGATACTTGTCGTTTTTTTCGATGTCCGCGATGATGTTATCAGCCGCGCAGGTACCAGTTTGTATTGCGGTTTCCACGATTTGCGGCAAGGGCTTTTCGTTCTCGATAAACCAGAGATTGTCGCCGACGGGGAACACGTCCGGGTAATCAACCGAGCGCATTTCGTCCGTTACCAGAAGCCGTCCCCGGCGATTGCGTTTACCCGGTTCTGGGTTTTTGCCAAAGGGACCTGTCGACAATCCAAGCGACTCCGCGAACTGATTGCCGCTGACGCCCGCGGTCCAGATAAAGGAGTCTGTCCGTATGGATTCGCCGGTTTTCAGTTTTACGACGCCCGGCTCCGCGCCGGTAATAGCCGTACCGGTGAGCAGTTCCACGTCGTGTTTTTTTAGATAAGCCGCGATTTTGTCTCGCAGGTCCTCCTCGAAGAATGGAAGGATGCTCGACATTGCCTCGATAATGACGATACGGACGTCTTTGGGGTCAATGAGCCACTTCGCGGACATAGCGTCCCGCCATTCGAGCAGCTCGCCCGCCATTTCCACGCCGGTGAAGCCCGCGCCTGCGACGACGAAGGTGAGCGCCTTTCGACGTTTTTCCTGATTTGGCTCGGCGACGGCTTTCTCAAAAATATCGTCGATGTGAAACCGTAGTTTCATAGCGTCGTCAAAGGACCAAAGGGTGAAACAGTTTTCTTTTACGCCCGGAATTCCGAAAAATTCGGGTTCCGCGCCCATGCCCAACACGAGATAGTCGTAAGGGTAGACCGCGGTCTCGGACTTCGCCTCTTTTTTGACGAAATCGACGGAGACGATCGCGTCCATCTTCACGTTGACCTTTGACGCGCCGAAAATTTTTGCATAGGGGACACGTACCGAATCTGGCTCCACGCGATGTCCCGCGACCTCGTGAAGTTCCGTCATCAAGGTATGGAACGGCCGTTTATCAATCAATATGATAGACATATCGTCGTCTTTCTTGAATTTCTTCGACAGTTTTTTCGCCGCAGCGATACCGGCGTACCCGCCTCCGATAATAAGAATGTTCTTCATAATCCCTCCTATAGTTAGAAAACAATAATCGTTCTTTTTAAAAATTTGCGATAAGTCTCCAAAATCATACAGTATTCTTTAGAAAATAGCAATACAGTTTAGACGATTTTTAGAAATCGCCGTCGTTTAGCCTGAAATCGTCGCGTATTATAGCTTGACAATTAAAGTAATATTATGGATATAACATATCTTATTGAAATTATCATAAGCGCAATGATAATGGAATTACTCGCCTCTTTTAGCATGGGCGGATTCTACTCTTTATCCTTCCGCCCCTCGTTACAGCGTTACGCCGTTTTTGAAAACGGCGATTTCACGATAATTGTTAATCTCGTTCTTTGTTTTAATTCTACCGCAAGCCGCGTCTAATATCAAGTGGAACAACTCAGCCCGCAAAGATTCCGCATCTTCAAGAAGCATCCTGCCCGCGTCGAAGTCAATCCAATTCTGTTTTTTTTGCGCTAATTCTGAATTGCTCGCTATTTTGACTGTGGGAACCGGCGCTCCGAGGGGCGTGCCGCGTCCAGTGGTAAAAAGGACGATATGCGCGCCCGCAGCCGTCATCGCGGTCGTCGACACGATGTCGTTGCCCGGTCCCTCCAAGAGAACGAGTCCCTTTGCGGATAAGGGCAGGCGTTCTCCATAGCGGTAAACGCCGCGCACGACCGCGGAACCGCCTTTCTGTACGCACCCGCAAGACTTGTCTTCAAGCGTGGTAATGCCGCCCGCCTTGTTGCCCGGAGACGGGTTTTCGTAGACCGTCTGCCCGTAGGAGCGGAAGTATTCCTTGAAATCCTCGATGAGGCGGACGGTTCCGTCAAAAACTTCTTTGTTTTCGCACCTGTCCATCAATATCTGTTCCGCGCCGAACATTTCTGGTACTTCGGTCAAGATAACGCTTGCGCCAAAACCCGCTAACGTATCGCATATCCGCCCCACGAGGGCGTTAGCCGTAACGCCAGAAAGCCCGTCCGAACCGCCGCATTTCATACCGACCACTAATTCGCTCGCGTCCGCTGTTTCCCGCTTCGCCTGTTCCGCGTGAACGACGAGTTCCTCAAGCAGTTTCTTGCCCTCCGCTATTTCGTCCACGCTTTCTTGGGTAATGAGGAAGCGAATACGCCCATCGTCTTGCGCGTATTCACCGAGCAGTCGTCTGAAACTTTCGGGCGTATTGTTTTCACAGCCGAGCGACAGGACAAGAACCGCGCCCGCATTGGGGTGTTTCGCTAAATCCGCAAGTACAGCGCGGGCGGCTTCGTGGTCTTCGCCCAGTTGAGAACAGCCGTAGGGGTGGGCCCAGGCGAATACACCGTCGATATTCCTGTCCGCGAATTCCGCGGACGCCCAATCCGCCAGTTTCCGCGCGGTTTGGTTTACGCATCCGACGGTCGGTACTATCCACACCTCGTTGCGGACTCCGACGCGCCCGTCCTTGCGCCTGAACGCCTGAATTTCGGGCGCGGGCGCGAGAGGCTTGGGCGCAGATGCGCCGTTCCAATGGTATTTCGGCGTTTCCGTAAGCAGAGTCTTCAGGTTATGGGTATGTATGTGGGCGCCCATCGGTATGTCCCGCGTAGCCGCTCCTATGACGCAACCGTACTTGACGACCCTTTCGTCTTTGGCTATGTCCTTAAGCGCAATCTTATGCCCTCGCGGAATGTCTTCCAGACATACGAGGGTTTGTCCCTCGACGACGACGCTTTGACCTTTGGCGAGCGGCTCTAGCGCCACGGCTACGGTGTCGACCCTGTTGATACGGATTATTTTCATCATTACCTTCTTTAATAATCGCCGCCTTTATTTATTCGGCGCAGATTCTCTCTAGTTCAGCTTTGACTCCGTTTTTCCAAATACCTTCGAGATTGGCGGCGACCGCGTCCGTAAACCCCGGAATAACGGATAGATCTTCGCCCCACCAAGCCGCGGAAGACAACACGGCTTGGGCGACCGCGTAGGCTCTGTTCGGGTCGTCCGCACTCTTTTGGTAGAGCGCGGCGAACCGCGCCAAAATATCCTCGCCGTCCTTGATGGAGTACCTCTCTCCGCCGCGGAACCCAAGCGTCTCGCCGTCCACAAACTCGCCTTCGTAAAAGGCGACGAGCGCGGCAAGTGAAAACACGAGGCGACGCGGCAACTCTCCCTTCTTTTGCAGAAAGCCCTTGATAGAAGGCAGAACGCGGGTCTTGAACTTTGAAATCGAGTTCAGGGTGATGGACAGCCACCGGTGTTTGATATAGGGATTGGCGAAACGCTCGAGGACTTTGTCCGCGTAAGCGACGAGCTCGTCCGCGCCCCCGTTCATAGACGGTATTATCTCTTCAAAGATACCCTTTCTCATAAACGTGGACGTCAGCGGGTCCTTACAGCAGGCTTCCACTGTATCAAGCCCGGAGAGGAACGCGGCGGCCGCGGTCATAGTGTGTGCGCCGTTCAGGATTCGTACCTTGCGGGTGCGGTAGAAGCTCATGTCGTCCGTCCAGACGACGTTGAGCCCGGCGTCGACGAAGGGCAGCTCTTTGGCGTAGTCGCGCTTCGTTTCTATGACCCAGAGGTGAAAAACCTCCGCCGCGTCGAGCAGGTTATCCGTGTATCCGAGTTTCTTCCAGAGGGTTTCCGCTTCCTCGCGGGGATAACCCGGAACGACGCGGTCAACGAGGCTGTTGCAGAAGTCGCACGCTTCTAACCACGTGGAGAAAGCGTCCTCTAAATTCCATTCTTCGGCGTATCTCACGACTATTTCCCTTAACGTATCGCCGTTTTTGTCGATGAGTTCGCACGGGACGATTACAAGCGTCTTGCTTGGGTCTCCGTTGAAATACTTCCAACGCCGATACAGGAACGCGGCGACCTTACCCGGAAACGAACGTTGGGGCTTGTCGTCGAGCCTGTCCGCCGCGTCGTAGGCGATTCCCGCTTCCGTTGTATTGGAAACGACGAACCGTAGGTCCGGGTTCTCCGCCATCTTGATGTATTCGTCGAACTGCGCGTAGACATTGACGCACCGACTTATAGACGTAACGAGACGGAACTCCTCGACGACTTCCCCGTCCGCTACCCCGCGCAGAACGGTCGTGTAAAGCCCGTTCTGCGCGTTTATAACGTCTCCCATACCCTTTTCCAAGGGCTGAACCACCGCGACGTTCCCGTTGAAATCGGTCTTTTCGTTGAGGATGTCAACCATCCAGTCCACAAAAGCCCGTAAGAAGGCGCCTTCGCCGAATTGAAGGACCCTTTCGGGTCTCTTTACAGGCTTCGCCTGTTGGACGACTTCGCGTGGGACGTCGTCTGAAGGAGGCGTCCCCGTCTTAACGCTTTCGTTATTCATATTATCTCCTTGTTTAACAATATTGCATATCTCCTAATTTTTTAACCGTTCCGCCTGTTGGTCGGCAGTTATAAGCGCAACCGCCAAGTTGGGGCGGCGGCGCCCCCCCCTTCGGACAAGCCCTCGTGTGAAGTCATAAAACAGGCTGCGCTTGCAACCATTTCGCGGTTACGCTTTTGTCCGCGCCCGCGTCCGCGGGAACGGCTGTGGGCAAGCCCGAAACCGCGCCCAAGTCGTAGGCGTAAGCCGGGGTCCAGGGCTTGGCGGTTGCGGCGAAATGCGCGGACGGCGCTACGGGAACGTTGTTGTCCGCCGCGAAGACTTTCGCGGGATACGCGGACGCGTCGTAGTAGTCGACGATTTTAGTACTGGATTTGAAGGTTTCTACGGCGAAGAAGTTGCTTTCCACGATGAATTCCGCGTTTCTACCGGGTCCAAGGCAATATCCGTTGTTGCCGTCGACTCCTACGTCCTTCCAATAGTTGTTATAGATGTGCATAAGGGTTCCTCGTGTGCGGGGCGTGCGCTGGGTGGTTTGATGGAAGTAGTTGTGGTGCAGGGTTATTCGCCGCTCGTCCGCATTCAGGTACTTGGTCTCGTCGGAGCCGACGAGCATAACCTTGTCGTGGTTGGTGAATTCGCACCACGAGACGGTGATGTCCCGCCCGTGTTTGATGTCGAAAGAACCGTCGTGGTTGTAGTTGCGAATCATGTCGTTGCAGGTTCCGTCCGTGAATGTACAGTGGTCTATCCAGACGCCGCTTGGTATAATATCCGCGCCCTCCTCCACGACCAAAGCGTCTATGCTCGCTTTGGAGCTTTCGTTGCCCGACTTCGACGTATCTCTTTCCGTCGACCCGTGCGCGTCCCAGAACGTGAGGTTGCGGATGATGACGTTGGTTCTGCCGTTTATTCTCAATCCTCCGAATTTAACGCGCGCGTTGTCGACGCCTATGATGGTCTTATCATTCTCTATCTTAAAGGTAATATCGCTGTGTTTGCGGGCGAACGGCTCGGTCGCGTTAAATTCGTCGAAGTAGCTGTGGTCTGTGTCTGACACCTTGCCGTCCGAGAGGTCTACGTCCCCGCTAACGATGATAAAGGCGGGCGCCTTGCCGTTTATCGCGTCTGTAAAGGCTTTGCGCTTGTCGAGCGGGTTGGGGTAGGTCGCGTCGTCGATGAGAGCGAGAGTCGCGGGGTTTGTATAGAACATGCCCGCGCCGTCGTTGTACATATCCGCCCAGCCGTTTGTTACGGCTTTTTGTCCCTTGAGCAAGGCGAATATGTCCGCGGGGGACAGTTCCGCGTCCTCGTCTATGGGCGGCGTTACGGTTGCGTTCACGGTTACGGTAACCGCTCCGCTCTTGTCCGACCCGTCTACGGCGGTCGCGGTGATTTTCGCGATTCCAACGGCGAGCGCCTTTACCAAGCCGTCCTCGTCCACGGTCGCGGTTTCCTCGCGACTCGACGACCAACGTACCGCCTTGTTCGCGGCGTTTGTCGGCTCGACGCTGACGGTAAACCGCTGCTCTTCGTTTTCAAACAACGCGGCGTCGCCTTCGTTTATGGACACCGAAGACACAGCGACCCGCGTCGTCGTATGCGCGTCTACGAGACAGCCGACGACCAACGCACCGCATATAAGAGCGGCGCTAATTCCTTTACAAATCTGTTTCATTCTTTTCTCCTCAACTTCTTATGGGGTCTTGTCCGAAGGAAACTCCGCTGACTCCGCAGTCGAAGGCTGTTTAACGACTTCGCACGGGGCGTTGCCTGAAAAGAGGCTCCGCTGACCCCGACTTGACGGCTCAGCTTGCTTGCAAGCGGAGCCTACTTTAATATTACAGACGTCTTACTACTCACAGAACGCCAGACACCATGGCGGCGTCAAACGCCGAAGCAAGCAAAGCCTGTTCCATGAAACAAGAGGAAGTTCCGCGGACCCCATGGCTTGAACCGCGAGTCCACATACGAGTCGCGCGCCTTTGGCGTTGAAGTGGGTATTGTCTACGTCGCTTTCGTCTTTCTTTACGGCGAAAAGCGCGGCCGTAGCGTCCGCGCCGCCTTGCGCAAAGAGGTCTGTAAACGCCTGCGCGGTCTTTTGCGTCAAGTCTATGAGCGGGACGCCGATTTGCGCGGACAGGTCCCTAACCGCGGCAGTGTAAGCGCCGTGCGAGTCGACGACGCTCCCGTCCTTGGCGCGCCTGCTCACGGGCGTTACGAGTACGGGGAGCGCGCCTTCTTCCCGCGAGGGAACGATGTATTTGTTGTAAAGAAACCACTTGAACGAGCCTTCGGCGTCTACGGACAGGCTTGCGTCGGTTCCGCGAGATGGGTCTTCCGTCTTTTCGTCGTTATGCCCGAATTGGATGAAGAGGTAATCGCCTGCGCGGAGTTCGTTCAACAGCTTCCGATAATTGGATTCTACGGTGAAGCTTTTACTGCTCCTGCCAGAGAGCGCGTAGTTGACGACCCGCGCGTTTGACGGCTCAAAGTAATCCTGCAAATAACGTCCCCAACCTGCGCGTTTGACCAAGTAGGCGGGGTCCGCCGCATAATCGCATACGGTAGAGTCTCCCACGAGAAATATCTTTATCGACAATGGGATATCCCCAGCCACAGGGCGGACGCGAAACGTCCCCCGATAATAAGCATAATAAGGATGAGCAGGCTACGCCTGTTTAACGACTTCATAATTGACTGCATCTGACAACTCCTCTGTCCCCCGTCTTGACGGTTGCGCCTGCGCCGCGGCGCATGGCTGGGGGGGTAGCGGGAGACCCGCGTAAGCGAGTCTCCCGCGTAGGGGGGCGCGGCGAAAAGCGCTCCGACAGCCGACTACGCTCTGGAAAATGCGCCCCCCTACTTCTAGGACGCTCCACACCCTCGTCTTATTCTCCGTAATCGTTGTCTGCGCTGACGTCGGGCGAGGCGTTGAACGCGGCTTCAAGAGCCGTTACGTCCCACGCAGAACTTGCGGGTTCGTAGGCGCCAGGAGCTGTCCTATACACGCGGTTCAAAATCGCGCGCCTGCCGTTGTATTCAAGCGCGTAGTCCGTGATTGGGACCACATTCGCCGCCGCGCCGCTCGCGTCAAAGGTTCCGTCCTTAACCGTTACGTTGTGGTATTTCGCGCCAACGTGTTGCGGGAAACCCGCCAAGAAGTCGTATGTTGAACTAGCCCATAGCGCCGCGCCGATTCTGCCTGAACCCTCGTTGGTAAACTCGGTATCCACGATAGCGACTTGGTCGTAGAAGTCGCCCGCGCCCGCGTTCCGCCCAAAGTAGGTCGTCATACCGTTTTGCGTCTTTACCTTTGAGTTGAACAACACGTAACCCTTGGGAACGGAGGTCGCGGCTTTAGTCGCGGTTCGCGCCACGAAGAGGACCGCGTCCTTGCTGTTCGTCTTGTTCGCGTCGTTCACGCTGACCAGTTGAGACTCCTCCACCAAGCACGCTTCCGCTGTTCCCCAAATGTAATCCGTGTCTCCCTCGATGTAGCACTTGTAGAACCAGTTCCTGCCCGTCGTTTGAATCGTATCTTGATGGGACAGGAAGGAGCAGTTGAACGCGGCGAAGGTTCTGCCCGTCCCATTGGCAAAGTAGACGGCTTCGGCTTGACCGGGGTCGTAGCCGCTTGCGCGCGCGCTCGCGTTCTTCAACGTGAGGTTCTTCAAGACCAAGTTCGCGCCTGAAAAGTAGAACGAAGCCCGCGCGTGCGTGCCTGTGTTCATCCTTTCGCTGTTCGTCCACTGAATAACCACGTCGCTTCCATACTCGCCGCTTCCCGTCCCGTTGATGGTAACGTTGGCGGAACCCACGTAATGAACGAGTTCCGTGTAGGTTCCGGGCGCGACGTTGACGACGACGTCGCCGCTTTGCGAAGCTATAGCCTTCAACGCGCCGTAGACTGTGCGGAAGTCCGCGGTCGAGGTCTGGGAGCCGTCCACCGTAATCGGCGTTCCCGCGCTTATCGCGGGCGCCGCCCTTGTGGTAAAGGACCACGAGGCTGCGTCCTTGCTATCGCTCAAGCCCGCGAAAGGGGCGCCGTTCAAGGTACCGCTGATAGCCCCGTCAGGAATAGCGACGTAGTATTCTTTGGAATACGCCAAAGCGTTGAAGTGTGGCGTCCAGTAGACGCTGTTCCCTTGAACCCGCGCCAATTGAGAGTCTACGTTGAGGTTGTTGTTGCTTGAGCCGAGGGTTACTTGTTTTTCGCCCTCAAACAGGATAACGTCTATCGGTTCGCCAGTCGCCTTGTCGTAGACGCAGATAGACCCGCCTTCGAGTAGTTGCGGGGGCGCGTCAAAGGTAAGCATGAACTCGCCGTCCGTGTACGCGGCTGTCGCGCCCGCCGACGGATATACGGCGGTCAACGCGCCGTAGGCGTCCGCCTCCGGGAAGTTCGTTACCGTTACGGAAAAGGTCGCCGTAAGGTAAGGCGCGGCCGCGTTGGTAACAACCACGTTGGTTACACCGACCTTCAGAGCCGTGAACGTTATGGTTCCGTTGAAAGCGGCGTCAACCCTGACCGCTGTTGGGTCCTCGGAGACCGCCGAAACCGCTGACGCCCCGCCGCCTGCCGCGGTCGCCGTATAAGCGAGGGTTCCCTGTCCGTTCAGAGGAACGCGAACCGCCGCAGACGCGACCGAAAGAGACGGCAACGCGGATTGCGGCTCCAGCGCGTCGATGTCGTAGGTTACGCCGTTATAGAAGACCTGTATTTCCGACCATTCCATATTGCCCACGCCCGTGCCGCCGACAGCCGCGTAGACTACGTCGGTCGCCGCGTGCCCCTGGACGACGTTGGTGTTGGACTTTTGGTTGAACAGGGTAATTCCGTCCTCCGCGTAGATGTAATGGTTGACGACGCCGTTGGCAAGCTCCGACTTAAAGACGTAGGTTCCGCCCGCCTCCCAACCGGACGCGCCGTTCCGCCAGCCCTCCAAGCCTTGTCCGCCCAATCCGCCCGTCGTGCCGACGTTCTTGACGTTCTGCGCGGTGTTCAGCATATAGCCTTTGCGAGTCGAGCCGTCGACGCTGATAAAGCCCGTTCCGTTATGCCCCGACAAGGAAACAGGTTTAACCTTCGCTCTTATGGAAATGGTGTCGGTCAGTATGTCGAGTTTGACTGGGTAGAGGAGATAGGCTTCGTTGCTCGTCTTCCCAAACGCGGTAATCACGCCAGTCCCGTCGTAAGCGAGCTCGTCTTTGGCGTTAAACTTGACCAAAGCCGCGCCCGGGCTAATCTGCTGCGCTTCTCCTACCGTTACTGCGCAGGACGCGGCGAAACCGCCGTCAACGGTCGTTACGGCAACGGTCGCGGAGCCAGCCGCTAACGCCGAAACGGTAACGGTCTCCCCGCTTGTCGCGCTCAACGAAACAATCGAGTCGCGGTCGACCGTCCAGACAACCGCCTTACCACTGGCGTTGTCAGGCGCGACCGTCGCGGTCAGATTGAATTCCGCGCCCGCGCTCACCTTCTTCGCGGTTTCGGTCAGCGTTACGCCCGTAACTCTGACGGTTCCATTACCGCCAGACCCATTGTCGCAAGACGTGGTAAATCCTAAAACAATACTTAACGCGCCTGAAAGAGCGGTTAAGACCTTGAGTTTTCTCGATTTCATAGAAAGCCCCCTTTGATTTGGTTGCTATGGTAATGGTCCGCATGGTTAGTAGCTTGTTTAACTTACAATTCACTCTACAAATTAAATGTTTTTGAGAGGGAAAAGCGGGAGGGTTATTGTATTTTTCAGACATCAATCAGCGGATTAAGTAAACAAGAATCAAACGCTCATAACGCCCAAGTTTCGCTAGAAAAACAGTTATTGAGAAAATACTGTAAAAAACGGTTGCTTTTTTCCTTTTTCGTGTTATAATGAGAAAAGTTCTCCAGAAAGAGAACAAGGAGGCTATTTATGGATAGAAGAATAGGCGTTGTCGTTCCTATCGGGGCGCTCCGTGGGAAAGAAAGCCTGGGCGTGGGGGAGTTCCCTGACCTCAACGAATTTGCGTCCATGGCAAAGGATATGGGCGTTGGTCTTATCCAGTTACTGCCCGTGAACGATACAGGATTCGAAAGCTCGCCGTACAGCGCGCTTTCGGCGTTTGCCTTGCATCCTCTTTATGTGAGAATCGGGGATATAACGGGCGCCGCATCTTTTTCCCAGAAAATCAAAGACGCGCTCGAAGGGTTTGAAAAAGAACCTCGTTTCCCGCATCAACGAATACTCCGCGCAAAGCTCGGGTTGCTCAAGGAAATTTATATTGCCAATGAGAAAGATATTATCAAAAGCGCCGAGTTCGGCGAACTTGCAAAATGGACAGAAGAGAACCCCTGGGTCAAGCCCTACGCGGTATTCAGACGTCTGAAAGAAGTGAACGACCAGAAAAGCTGGAAGGAATGGGCGCCTGAATACCGTAAAGTTACCAAGAAGCAAATAGAGGCGTTTTGGGACGACGAAAACCTCCGTAGCGAGCACGTCTTCTGGGTATGGGTACAAGAAGCGCTTGACGCGCAGTTCGCCCAAGCCGCGAAAGCGGTCGCGGACGCGGGGATTATCCTCGAAGGCGACCTTCCCATTCTGATAAACGACGACTCCTGCGACGTATGGGCGTATCCTGAATATTTCCACATGAACCTGTCCGCGGGCGCGCCGCCGGATATGTACAGTCCCAACGGGCAAAATTGGGGATTCCCAGTCTATAATTGGCGGAATCTGGCGAAAAACGGCTATGAATGGTGGAAAAACCGTCTCAAAGCCGCGGAGAAATACTATAAGGCTTACCGAATTGACCATGTTTTGGGCTTTTTCCGTATCTGGGCTTCCTCGCAAAAAGACTTGTCCTCGACTTCGCTTATGGGCAGGTTCATCCCCTATAAGCCGATATTGCGTAAAGACTTGGAATCGCTGGGCTTTGACGGTGGGCAAATTCGATGGCTTTCTTATCCGCACATCCCCACCAGTGAAGTATGGCGTTCCCTCGAAGGCATAAAAGACGCTAACGGCGGCAACGACTACGAAGCCGTCCGTCAAGCCGCGGAAAAAGCCTTTATAACCTGCCTGGAACGTATCAATAACGAGGAGCTTTGGTGGTTCAACGACGATGTCAAGGGTGAAAAGGACATCGTAGACAAAGACCTACATCCGTTTGTGCGAGATTATTTGATTTGGGCGTGGAGAAACCGTACATTACAGGAATACGAGAAGGGTAAGTATTCGCCGATTTGGTTCTACCGCGACACCCGCGCTTATAATAGTCTTTCGGACGAACAGAAGGGCAAACTGGAAGCTCTTATCAAAAGGCAGAATACAGCGTCCGAAAAAATGTGGGAAACTCACGGCAAGAAGCTCCTTATCATGCTGAAAGAGTCGGCGTCCATGCTCCCATGCGCCGAAGATTTGGGCGAAGTCCCGGACTGTGTGCCGAAAACGCTTGATAAACTCAAGATTTTAGGACTCCGTGTGGTACGCTGGGCGCGCGACTGGGACGAAAAAGATTCGCCGTTCATCCCGCTGGAAGATTATCCTGAATTGAGCGTATGCACGATTGCGGTTCACGACAGCTCCACCGCGCGCGAATGGTGGGACCACGAAGTGGAACAGGACGTGTTCAGCGCCTTTTTGGGACAACCCGCTCTGCCGCCCGTTTATAACCCCGGCAACGCAAAAATCATCTTGAAAAAAACCGCGTCCGCGGCCTCCATGTTCCGCGTATTCCAAATACAAGACCTCCTCCACCTCTCGCAACGTTACTATGCGCCTGACCCAAAATCCGAAAGGGTAAACGTGCCTGGTTCCGTAAGCGAGTTTAATTGGACGTACCGTCTGCCCGCGTCTATCGCGGAAATCGCCGAGGACAAGGAACTCCTCCGCGCGGTCAAAGAACTGTCGGAAGTAAAGCAAAGTGAAAAGAAATAGAAAAATTCGCAAAAAGAAGCGTATCATTCTGGAAAATTATCCGTATCATTTGGGGGAAAGATACAGATGATTTCTTGAAATCGCTTAACAAGAATTAACAAAAGGAAATTATATGAAACTAGAAATCATCATGTCCGCCTTTGAAGGCAAAGACGCAACACGGCAAATGCGGAGTCCGACTATGGAATTCCACATTTGTAATGAAGTACGGAACGAGTGCGCTCTTGAGAGCGAACTGTTTTCCCTCACAGGTAATGTGGTGTTCGCGGATTTTCCGCAAACGCGCGCCTTCGCCCAAAAGTTGAATGAGAGAGGGTACGAAATCAAAGACGGACAGCTCAACGCAATGGGATTCATTGACGAGGCTCTGCACTATATGACGAGACTTTACCGCGAACAGGTTCAGCCGGATATATTTGAGACCGCGCTCGCGCGCCTTAACGAGACGTTGGGCGAAGAGCAAACCAACGAGTTGTTGCGTAAATTTTGCGAGCGTTTCCCTCCGAAAAAAGTTTATACCAAAGAAACCGACATTGAAGACTACTTGCAAACCTCCGAAGCGGGCGTTAATCATTCCCTCATGTTGCTTGAAGAGATTCTCCTGTTGGCGCTCGCCAATATCAACCCGGCGTTTAAGCCTTTTCTATTCATGTTTGACGATAAACCCTTGTCTATGGAAACAAAATCCGTCTACGACAGCGCGGTCAAAGAATTGGAAAAACACCTAAAAGCCTTGCCGGTCTTCGGCTCTGACAGGCAGAACTTGTGGGACATACTTCGCGCGCCAGCCCTCGCTTCTCCTGATTCTTTAAGCGGACAGCTCGATTTCATGCGCCGACAATGGGGGGTTCTCCTCAAGAAGTTTATGAGGCGGCTTTTGGTAGGTATGGATATTATCAAAGAAGAGGAAAAACCCTCTTGGGGCGACGCGTCAGGACATACCGAGATCATATCTTTCGGACATCGCGACGATGAATACGAAAAATTTAGTCAGGACCAGGACTGGATGCCCCGTACGGTGCTTATAGCAAAGTCAACCCTCGTGTGGCTTTACCAGCTCTCAAAGAAATATAATCAAGAAATCACCCGTCTTGACCAGATTCCCAATGAGGAACTAGACGAGCTTTCGCGGCGCGGCTTCACCGGGCTGTGGCTCATCGGACTGTGGGAACGAAGCGCGGCTAGCAAAACTATCAAGCAGTGGACCGGCAACCCGGACGCGGCCGCCAGCGCCTACAGCCTCTACGACTACGACATCGCGAGCGAACTTGGCGGGTGGGACGCATTGGGGAACCTCCGCGACCGATGCCGCCAGCGCGGACTCAGACTCGGCGCGGACATGGTGCCCAACCACACAGGCGTCGATTCCCGATGGGTCATGGAATACCCAGACCGGTTCCTGCAATTAGACCATCCGCCTTTTCCGTCTTATAGTTATAACTGCGGCAACCTTTCGGGTCGGGAAGACATAACGGTTCAAATTGAAGAGCATTACTTCACCCGAAGCGACGCGGCCGTCGTGTTCAAACACGTCGACAACCGCACTGGAATAACGCGCTTCATCTACCACGGTAACGACGGCACATCCATGCCTTGGAACGATACCGCGCAGATTGACTTCTTGAATCCCGAAGCCCGTGAAGCTGTGATACGCGCCGTCATCAAGGTGTGCCAACAGTTCCCCATTGTACGATTCGATGCGGCCATGACCCTGGCAAAACGGCACATTCAACGACTCTGGTACCCGGAACCCGGACGCGGCGGCGACATCGCCTCGCGCTCTGAATACGGCTCCATGACCAACGAGGAGTTCGACCGTAGAATCCCTAACGAATTCTGGCGCGAAGTAGTTGACCGCGCCGCGGTTGAAGCGCCGAATACCTTGCTTCTCGCTGAAGCCTTCTGGATGATGGAAGGCTACTTCGTACGTACGCTTGGAATGCACCGCGTCTATAATTCCGCTTTTATGAATATGCTCAAAAAAGAGGAAAACAACAAATATCGCGCTTCAATTAAGAATACGCTTGAATTTGACCCGGAAGTATTGAAGCGATTCGTCAATTTCATGAACAACCCTGACGAAGAAACAGCGGTGGCGCAATTCGGTAAGGACGACAAGTACTTCGGGATATGTACATTGATGGTTACTATGCCAGGTCTGCCAATGTTCGGGCATGGACAAATTGAGGGCTTCGAGGAAAAATACGGCATGGAATACCGCCGTTCTTACCGCGACGAAAAGACGGATCAATGGCTCGTTGACCGACACGAGCATGAGATTTTTCCCCTAATGAAACGGCGTATGCTCTTCTCAGGTAGCGAAAACTTCTGCTTGTTTGACCTTTACGCGGAGGACGGTTCAGTGAACGAGAACGTGTTCGCCTATTCGAATCGTTTCGGTAATGAACGCTCGCTTGTGTTTTACAACAATTCTTATTACGAAGCCTCTGGCTGGATACATACGAGTTGCGCGAACATCCCGCTCAAAGACGGCGGAACCAAACGGGACACGCTGGGACAAGCGCTGGCGTTGGAAGGCGATTTCGCGCTTTTCTATGAACAGCGTTCCGGACTGTGGTTCGTGCGCTCGGTCAAGGAACTCTACGAGCGGGGCTTCTTCGTCAAGCTGAAAGGCTATGAAGCGCAGGTTTACCTTGACGTCCACACGGTTCACGACGCTGACGGCAAATGGTCGTGTATATGTAACGAGTTGAACGGCGGCGGAGTACGCGACCTCGAAGCCGCGTTCCAGGATACATTCCTCGCGGAACTCTACAAGCCGTTTACTGCGATATTCTCTGGCGAGCGCCTAAAAAACTTGGTAGACGCATTCTCGCGGAGTAAATTAGCCATAATCGCGGAAGCCGCCGCGGAAATCGCGGAACAATATATTGATTCGCTAGAAGAGCCGATTTTAAGTTTCATAATTCAGGCAAAGCGTTACCTAGTCGGCGCGGACGGACGTTACAAACCGTTCAAGACCGCATCGTATTACCCGCATAAGATTACAGAACCGTCTACTGTATGGGAGGAATTTGCGGGGTATCTGCGGCGGCTGTTCAAACTGTCGGAAGACATGGCGGCTGTGGAAGATTTGCCGTTTGTTCTAGGATATGGAGTATTCTCCGCGCTTCGTACGCTTTTGGTTGACGGCTCCGGCGCCGACGCGGTAGCGCTCGTCGGGCATTGGCGCCTTGACCGCAAAATGCGGGACGCTTTTTCCCAGGCGGGCGTCGGCGGCGATACGAGCCGCGTTATCGCGCTTATGAAAGCCGTGCTTGCCCGGACGTCCGTAGACTCGATTCCAGACGGCTTGACGCAAATCTTCATGGAAAATTATCACAGCGACGACTTCCGTCAGATTCTGGGAATAAACGTCTTCAACGGCGTCGTATGGTTTAACAAAGAGGCGTTTGGCGCTACTATAACCTATGCGCCGCTCTTCCTGTCCCTCGAAAGCGACGTTGCCTTCAAGCCCAAACTTGTTACACTCAAGAAAACCGCGAGACAGCCTTCCGCGAAATCCACAAAACCATCAAAGACAAAATGGGAAAAGCGCGTCAAGGCAATCGCCCAAGCCGTGAAGAGACTGCGCGCGGCTGAGGAGAAATCAGACTACCAGTTCGAGAAACTCTTGGCGGAACTAGAGTAGGATTCAGACGCCGATGGTGAAATTCACAGCGATTTAAACGACGCCGTGGACTCCTCTAACTATTTGAGGGTTAGATATTGGATTACTGGGAAGAAGACGATGGAAAAAATTCTGAAAGAAATAACCGCGGTGTTCGTAGAAAACGGGAAAAAGGTATTCCTTGTCGGCGGCGGCGTGAGGGACAAGATTCGCGGGGAGAATCCCAAAGATTTTGACCTTGCCACAGACGCGGAGCCGGACGAAGTGTGCGCCATGTTCCGCAAACGGGGGTGCGTTGTCGCGCCCACCGGCATAAAACACGGCACCGTTACCGTTTTTTTTAAAAATACCGCCTTTGAAACCACCACGTTTCGCGCCGAATCGGACTATGTTGACGGCAGGCGTCCGCAAAGCATCTCCTTTAGCAAAAACATCGAGGAAGACTTGAGCAGGCGGGACTTCACCATGAACGCCATTGCGGTCGAGCTACCGTCTGGGCGCGTACTTGACCCATTCTGCGGAATTACGGACATAAAGGCGCGCCTTATCCGGTGCGTGGGTAACCCGCTTGACCGGTTTGACGAGGACGGACTTCGTCCCTTGCGCGCCTGCCGTTTCGCGGCGCAACTCGGCTTTTCCGTTGACGGGGCGCTGGCGGCCGCGATTCCGCAAACTCTGCAAACCGCGGCAAAGGTGTCTATGGAACGAGCGCGAGACGAATTCGCCAAGACCTTGCTTTCGCAAAAACCGTCTGTCGGACTATTGCTCATGGAAAAAACCGGACTCTTGCGGCTGTTTGTACCGGAACTAGCGAATTGCCGCGGCGTGGAACAAAAGGGCTTCCACCGTTTCGATGTGCTTGACCATTTACTGTTAGCTTGCGACTACGCCGCAACTGAAAACCGTTGTCTTGAAGTGCGCCTTGCCGCGCTTTTCCATGACGTCGGCAAGCCGTCAACCCGCCTGATGGACGAAAGCGGCGTGTGGACTTTTTATCGCCATGAACATGAATCTGCCCGCCTCTGCCGCATTATCCTGACGCGCTTTCGCTTCTCTAACGCGGTAATAGACGCCGTTTGCCGACTTGTCGCGGAACATATGTTCTTCTATGAGAATATATGGACGGATGCCGCTGTGCGGCGCTTCGTCATGCGAATCGGGCTTGAAAACCTTGAAAACACCTACGCGCTTCGCAGAGCAGACGCCTTTGCAATAGCTGGTCAACCCCTGACTGTTGGATTCTTGTCAGACCTCATATCCCGGGTTGACGCGGAACTTGCCAAAAAACGGGTGTTTTCCTTGAAAAACCTAGCCGTTTCCGGTAAAGACCTCATCGGCGTCGGCATAAAACCCGGACCCCGCATGGGCGCCATTCTGAATGAACTACTTGACAGCGTGGTGAGGGACCCGGAACTCAATACGCGGGAGAAATTGCTTGAAATCGCGGGAAAATACGAGAAGTAGGTTCCGCATAGAATAAACGACTCGTAGAAACAGCCGAAAGCCGCTTGAGACTCAATATACATCCAGTTCGCCGGTTACAAAAACAGACGGGACTTCCGCCCCATGCGGCAAGATAAGCAAAGCGCCGTCCTCTCCAACCCCCGAAAGAACGCCTTCAACCACAGAACCAGAATCGGCGCGCCCCGCAATGAAACGCGCCGCCTCCCCGCGCCTATAAAGCCTATCCAAAAGCCGCTCCCGCCAATCTTTCGCAGTAAGCTCCCGCCGAAGTCGCGCAAGAACAAGCTCCAGCAGACGGAAACGCGCAGACTTCAACGCAGACGCCGACCCTATTTTTAGCGCGAGACTGCCTGCTTTTTCCCGCAGTTCCGCGGGAAATTCGGTCTGACCCACATTCACGCCGATACCTATGAACACGCTCTTCCCATCCGACTCGACGAGTATACCCGCTATTTTTTTGGAATCAAGCATCAAATCGTTGGGCCACTTCACCGTGCAGAACAAATTTCGAGTTTCCCCGACGCCGCAAAACAACGCGGCAAAATCTTCGACAGCCGACGCCGCGGCAAGCCCCGCTCTCAATGAAAGAGCTATGGGAATCGCGGAAAAACCCTGGAAACGCAACAAAACGGTAAAAAGAAGATTCTCCCCTCCCCTCCCCCGCCATAACCTCCCCGCGCGCCCCCTGCCCTTTTCCTGAAAGTCCGCGACAACCACGGTCCCATGCGGCGCATTCTCCCGCTCCAAGTCGTGGGAGACGTCCATAGTACTAGACACGGACTCTGCGTAAAAGACAGGCGCGTTAAACGGGTTTTTTATATCCAGCCTCTTTTTCAAATTGCTGTATATCATACAAGTCCCCCCACGCCGCCTCCACGCGCACCGGAATAGGATATTCGCCAATGAAACAACCCAGACAATAACCCTCCTTACCGTCAAGAGATTCGAGCAAACCCTCGACAGAAAGAAAAGCGAGACTATCCGCGCCCAGGGACTGACAAAGCTCGTTGATACCGCCACTTGAGTTACTGATAAGATCTTTGCGGTGAGGCGTGTCGATGCCGAAGAAACAAGGAAATTTGACCGGCGGAGAACAAATACGAATATGCACTTCCGCCGCGCCCGCCTCCTTCAAGACAGACACGAGCCGTCTACTCGTGGTACCACGCACGATAGAATCGTCTATCAAGACGACTCGTTGACCTTTCACCTCGCTTTTGAGCGCGTTATACTTAACCGCCGCGGCCCGCTCTCTCGCGTTTTGGTCAGGGGCGATAAAAGTTCTACCTACATATTTACTTTTGACGATACCCGTGCCGAAACGGACGTCCGCCGCCCTCCCGTAACCGATTGCGGCCGGAACGCCCGAATCCGGCACTCCGACGACCAAATCGGCGTCCACCGGCCGCTCCCGCGCCAGAATTTCGCCGGCGCGCGCCCGCGCCCCGTAAACGTCCACTCCGTCGATGATACTATCTGGACGCGCGAAGTACACATATTCAAAAGCGCAGCTCGCGCGCCGCGTTTTTTCGCTAAAAGTGAACGAAAGCACCTGCTCGTTACTGACGATGACCATTTCCCCAGGCTCCACATCCCGCACGAATTCGCCGCCTATCGCATCGACGGCGCAAGACTCGCTCGACAAAACCCATCCGTCGCTGATTTTACCTAGGCATAAAGGACGTATACCATTAGGGTCGCGCGCGCCCACCATAGCGTTATCGGTCAGTACAATCAGCGCGTAAGAACCCTTTATAGATTGAATCGTATCCGTCAAAGCCTTTTCAAGTCCTTTTTTATAATTTTTGGCGATAAGATTGACAATCACTTCGCTATCGCTTGACGACGTGAAACCGATACCCGCGTCTTCAAGCAATTCCCGCACGACCTCCGCGTTAGTGAGCGTGCCGTTATGAACAGCGGCGATAGAACCAAGCTTGAACCGACTAACGAAAGGCTGGGCGTTTTCAAGACTACTCGCGCCTGCGGTTGAATAACGCACATGTCCAACCGCGGCTGGGCCGCGCATTTCCCGCGCCTCGCCACCCCTGAACACATCCCCCACAAGCCCCATACCCTTTCTACACTCGATAACGCCGTTCTTCAAAGCCGCTATACCCGCGCTCTCCTGCCCCCGATGCTGAAGCGCGAACAACCCATAATAAACCAACGCCGAAACGTCTCGTTCAGACTCTCTACAGAAAACCCCGAAAACCCCGCACTCCTCCCGAAATTTATCGCATTCTTTCATATTATAACCCTATTCTATTCCAAATCTCCACATAAGCCTCTCTGACCCCGCCGAGATCCCGACGGAAACGATCTTTATCGAGCTTTTCGCCGGTTTTCGCGTCCCAGAAACGGCACGTATCCGGCGATATTTCGTCAGCGAGCAGAAGATTACCGTCCACGTCCCTACCGAATTCGAGCTTAAAATCTATTAGACGCACGCCTTTTTCCAAGAAAAAAGCGGAAAGAGCGTCGTTCACCCTGAAAGCGGACCTCTTAATTTCATCTATTTCCGCAAAAGTAGACGCGCCGATAGCGACCGCGTGAAAATCGTTAATGAGCGGGTCGCCAAGACCGTCGTCCTTGTAAGAAAGCTCGAACACAGCGGTCTTGAGCGGCGAACCTTCAGGCAGACCGAGACGCTTCGCCATTGAGCCGGCCGCGACGTTACGGACGATAACCTCAAGCGGCGTGATTCTGACTTTTCGACAGACCATATCGCGGTCGTTTTTCACGCCTATGAAATGACTTGACACACCTTTTTCCGCCAAAAGACCGAACAAACCCGCAGCTATCCGATTATTCAGGACGCCCTTATCTTGGATTTGCCCTTTTTTCCCGCCGTTAAACGCGGTAGCGTCGTCCTTATAATGAATAATCACCAAGTCGTCGCGGCCTTCAACCGCGAACACCTGCTTTGCCTTACCCTCGTAGAGCATGGGACCCTGTACGAGCGTAGAGACGTTGATATTTTCATTCATATTTACCTCGTTTTCATTATAGTCCAAGCAGGCGTTGAGAATCAAGCAGGCGGAGACTATTTTATGTTAGGGGGGGGCGCGTTTCCAAAACGTAGTCGGATGGCGGTACGCTTTTCGTTGCGCCCCCCCTACGCGGAAGCCCCGCTTGCGCTGGTCTCCCGCTACCCCCCCAGATTGCGGCGCAAGTCCGCGTCCAAGCAAGCGGAACCTCCAAGACGCCCCAAGCGCCGTTTCGCAGACACCGCTAGACGTTCGCGCTAGAGTCGTTGCCGAGACGCCCGCGCCGCTATGGTGTCAGACACCTTCACTAATACCAAAGTTTCTTTCTACATAAGATACTTCAGAGGATCTAAACCCTGAACCCTTGCGTAAACGCCTTTGTCAGTTTTGTCTTCAAGAAATTGTTTTCTTTTTTCAGTTTGTTGATTTCTATCTGCTGTATTTTGACCGTTTCTATGAGGTCGCCGTGGGACAGCGCGCCAGAATGGAGTAAGTCTTCCACGTATTCCATTTTACTTTCAAAGTCAACCTCCGCTTCCGCTCCCGCTTCCAGAAAGCTCTCGTTGATTTCCTTGTCGGTGATGGAAAAGTGGTCTTCGGCCGATTGGAGGATTTTGTCAGCGATGCGGTAGACGGCTTGGGAAAGTACGGAACCCGGCTTGTAAAGGGTAATGGGGAGACGGGAAGCGAGGCTAATATCCTGTAGGGCATCGCGATAGATGATACCCAGGTGTTCTATCTTTATGGCTAGGTACTCTTCACAGGAGCGTCGTATCTTCACGGCGACGTCCGCGTCCTTGGGGTTTTCAATCATGTTGGTGATGAGGCGGGGGTGAAAGCGGTTGAGATGGTCCATGAACGCCTCGTAGGAGGCGTTATCTATCCGCTTTATTTCCGGGAGAATTTTGGGGATGTAGAGCCGCTGGTATCCGCCGCTCTTCTTCATCTTTCCAAGGTACTCATGGGCTTTGGTTCCGGGCGCGAATATAGTATTTAACATCCTGAAGACTGTGTTCTTGATAAAGACGTAGGCGTTAAGTACAGCGGTAACAGCCGGCGCGGTTACCACTATGCCTTGTCCAGACAAAAGGAAAAAATCAAGGATAGATTGGTGGGTTCCTGCGCCCAGGTCTATGAGTAGAATATCCGTATTGTTTTCAAGAGAGAGGAGCTTCTTGACGAGGATGTTCCGTTGACTCGCCTTTAGGTTTGCGAGACCGGGTATTTCCGTGTCTCCGGGGATAAAGCGGAGATTCTGCGCATCCGTTTCCGCAATGACGCTGGCAAATTCTATCTTTGTATCGTTCAAGAATGTGCCGATTCCCATTTTCGGCGCTTGGTGCCCAATGACGAGATGCAGATTCGACGCGCCCAAGTCCAGGTCCACAAGCACGACTCTTTTGCCCGCTTGAGCAAAAACCACTCCTAAATTAGCGGCTATCAGAGACTTACCGACTCCGCCTTTACCGCTCGCTATGGGGATTATCCTCATTCTCCGCCTCCTTCTTTAAGCTTATTGATTTCGATATGCTGGGTTTTAATCGTTTCCATGAGGTCGCCGTGAGACGGCGCGTCGGAATAGTCTTCTTCGTTTTTTCCGCCTTGTTTCCTTACGCCTTTCATAATATGCATATACGCGAAAATGGAAAAAATATCGCCTATTGCTATAACCGCTGTGAAGAAATCCACGCTTGCGCCCATCAGACCGCTGAAAACGCTCCATATCGTCAAAACGGACGCAATACTTTTTCCTGCTGTGGATAGCCGCAGAAACGCCGCGTATCTATCTAAATCAATCAACAAGAACAACGCCATCAATGGAAAAAGAGCATTGGCGGATGTCCATTGCCATTCCTGTATAGTTGCAAAAATAGCGTTTCCATGTATGGCAAACAGAATGAAACGAAAAATCTCATAGAAAAGAAGCGCCGTCCGTAGCGGTTTGTAAATATTCATGCTGATAGTTTACGCACCAGAGGCTTAACCGTCAAGAGGGCGATTTGAGAACAATGAGTATCGTTTTGCGCTCATTTTTGTTCTTCTTTGGCGGTTAAGAAACAAAATTATCAAAATACGCCCTAGTCCCTCTTAAAAATATCTGTTATACTTTTCGAGAAATAAATCAGTAAGGAAGGAATGTATCAAAATGAAATGGGAAAAGAAAAACATACCGCAAGGATTGGCGAAGGAGATTGCGGCGAAGTACAAATGCGACCAAATAAGCGCCTCGATTCTCGCGCGCAAGGGTATAATAAACGGGGGAGAAATTAAGTATTTTTTAGAAGACGCGCTCCGTTTCCTGCATAATCCTTTTGACATACCGAATATGGAAGACGCGGTTGAGAGAATCCTAGAGGCAAGGGACGAGGGTGAAAAGGTGTTGGTGTTCGGGGACCGGGACGTTGACGGTATGACGAGCACCGCTCTGTTGACGAACTGCCTGCGCCAGTTGGGAATTGACACACAATGGCGTATTCCGATAGGGGACGAACCCTATGGTCTGTCCATAACAGCGGTGGAGGAGTTCGCGGCTGGCGGAGGCGCCCTCATCATCACCGTTGACTGCGGCATCTCCAACTTCAGCGAAGTCAAGCGGGCCGCGGAATTGAACATCGACGTCATCATTACGGATCACCACAACCCGCAAGATGAAACGCCGTCCGCGCTCGCCATAGTAAATCCTAAGCTTTCGGAGTCGCGCTACCCGTTTCGCGACTTGGCTGGATGCGGGGTCGCCTACAAGCTTGTATCCGCTCTACGATTCGCGCTGAAAAGCTCTCTGTTTAAGCAGTCCGTCTGTCTGTTTAATATCCGTCCTGCAAATGATTCCTACGTCATTGAGCTGGTCAAGCTCCGTAATCTGTCCGTCGTAGACCGGCTGACCGAAATTGTTGTGCCGGGCGTAGTGCATATCACTCAGACGCGCCTGCCCGCGTTCCTTGAGTCGCAACAAATTTTCGTGTGGGACGCTCGTATGCAGAAGGCGGCAATCGCCAAGATTTTCGGCAAAGATATCGAGGTGCAGATGTGGGACGCCGCTCCGGAAATCGCCAAGGAATTGCCTTCAACAACCGGGAAAAGCCTCCTCCGACTCAGAGAAGAGTCGAGTATTGCCCGCTATTCAGATATGGAATTCGAGGAGATTGACGTATTCGTAAACCTCTTCATTTCGTTCGTTCAAAAGAAGGAAAAGTTATTCACCGAAGACGACCGTCAGGACTTACAGCTCGCGTGTCTCGGCACCATAGCGGATATTATGCCGCTTAGGGACGAAAACCGCATCATCGTGAAGGCGGGGCTTGATTCCATGCAGAAGAATCCCCGACCTGGACTTGACGCCTTGTTGTTTAAACTTGACCTTGCGGGCAGACGACTCACTTCCAACGACTTAGGATGGACGCTCTGTCCAGCTATAAACGCGGCCGGACGCATGGGAAGTCCAGAAAGAGCGGTGCATATGCTCCTCCTTGAGGAAGACAAATACAAACTCGCGGACGAACTTGTGGATATGAACAAGAAACGTAAGGAGAAAGGCGAAGAGACCTGGGCGCGTATCAAACCCATAGCCGAAAAAAGCCTCTCGAATTTTGACCATAAGTTCACGGTTGTGGGTGATGAAAACATATTCAGAGGCGTTACCGGTATCATGGCGAACCGTATGGCTGACTATTTCAAGACCCCTGCGCTTGTCGCCTCCTTTGGGGGCGGAGTCGTCACAGGCTCCCTTCGCTCGAATATACGGGACAATCCGAATTTTACCCTCACGCCGATTCTGGAGGAGTGCGCGGAACTGTTCATCGACAAGGGCGGACATGATTACGCGGCAGGTTTCAGTATGCGCGTCGAGAATTGGGAACCTTTTTTGAAAAGGCTTAAGAATAGAATCGTGCCGTCGATAGAGCCCGCAGAGCAAACGGAGGAAGTCATATTCATTGATGCGGAACTACCTCCCGCATACCTGAATTTCAATATCATGCGGATCATAGACTTGTTCGAGCCTTACGGAGGTCCCTACGGCTCGCAAAACGAACAGTTGACTTTCCTGACGCGGGGCGTGTCGGTCCAAGACATCGCCTTCATGGGCAAAAACGGAGCGAATCATGTGAAGCTCACGGTGGATACAGGCAAGAATAAATGGACCGCCCTCTACTGGAACGCGGCGGATCGTGTGCAAAACGACTTCAACCTCCACGACAGAATCGATATTGTTTTTAAAATAACCAGAAATTTCTACAAAGGCACGGAAACCCCTCAAATAGAGATTAGGGATTTGCGGAGAGAAAAGATGGGAGATGAATAATGGAAAACGGGATTTTTGCCGGCAGGCGAGGGTTTATTACTTTTACACAGCGATTGATAGCGAGACTCTCCACTTCTCGCTATCTATCCTTTTTGTTTCTGCTTTTCCTAGGTTTTCCCATTCATTCTCTACGCATTGCGGTCATACCGGACAACGCCAAACCTGGTTATCCGTTAAGCGTTGCCGTTGAGGGCGCGCGGGGAGAAGGACTTGTCGCCAAGCTGGTGAACACCCAAGGGGTTATTAGTAGCGCGCCGCTCTTTGATATGAATCCGCGTAGGTTCCTGCGGGGCAACATCGTCAAAGCCGCTCTTTTGTCCGTGCCGAGTACCGCAAAGAGCGGGCGGGCTACGCTTAAAATCGAGAATAACCGCGGGCTTTTAGGAGAATCCGTCGTCAATATTATGGAGCGGGATTTTGTTTCAGAAGTCATTTCCCTTGACAAGCGCAATACGGAAATCCGCGCTACGCCGTCTATAAAAAAAACCGAAGAGGCGCAGAAGTTATGGACTATTCTGTCGCGGACCGACGACGCCTTTTATGCGGCGGAGATGAGTTTTTCGCCGCCTGTGGCTTCCACGCGGCGTACGAGTTTCTTCGGGGACCGCCGCGTCTACCGGTACAGCACGGGCGGTACCGACACGGCGATTCATGCTGGCATTGATTACGGGGTGCCGATAGGAACGCCTGTCAAGGCCTGCGCGTCCGGCAGAGTGGTTCTGGCCGCGTTCCGCGAGGCAACCGGCAACTCGATAGTACTGGAACATCTGCCCGGCGTATATTCTCTCTACTATCACTTGAGCCGCCTCAATGTAGAAGAGGGCGCTTTTGTTCTGCGCGGCGATACGCTGGGCGAATCCGGTATGACAGGGCTTGCCACGGGTCCCCATCTTCACTGGGAAATCCGCATCGCCGGCGAAAATACGGACCCGGATGTATGTATCCTCAAGCCAATCTTTGACAGCGAGTCCTTGATACGGCGTCTTCAGGAATAGC
>JAIRKH010000010.1 GCA_031260245.1 Treponema sp.
GCCTTGTTCCACGCCTTCGCGAAATTACACTTTATCCATTGCATTATCTCCGATAGACTAGCGTCTTTACCCGGTTTTATCAGGAAATGAATATGGTTTCCCATGATACAGAAATCCCATAACTGGAAATGGAACTTCCGCTTGGCCTTCTTGACGAAAGAGAGGAATAATAGCTTGAATAGGGGATCAAGCAGACTCATGTCGTCGTGGTCTATTTTCGACGTAACGTGATAGGTTGCGTCCTCGATAAGTATTCGTGGTTTTCTCATACCTCTAATACGGACTTGTTATGGGAATTGCTTCGGTGTCAGACACCAATTGACGACAACGACGCGGGCTGGGGGTAAGGCAGCCATGACCGCTACTCGGTACTAGGCGAGGATGCAATCTGGTACTAGCGTAGGACACTGATAAAAATCTATGCTTGAATAAAACCGCAATCTATCATATCATTTAGAAATAATGACGTTTACCGAAAAGTTAAAGAATTTCTTTGGAATTAAAAAGATAGTTTCCGCGGAGTTATTCGAGGAGCTTACGGACTTGTTGGTGGAAGGCGACTTTGGTCCCGCCGAAGCCTTTAAAATCACCGAAGAATTGGAAACATTGTGCAAGAAAGAGAGGATAGGCGACGGCGAAGCAGTTAGGCAAAGGCTGTCCGGTATGCTTGAGAATATGCTCATCACGCCCCAGACGCCGGATTTTCGAGCTGGCGCCGTCATCCTTTTGCTAGGTATAAACGGCGTAGGTAAGACCACAACTGCGGCGAAACTCGCTCGTATGTGCCTTGACAAGGGGAAGACGCCTGTACTTGCGGCGGCCGACACGTTCCGCGCCGCGGCAATCGACCAGCTCGAGATACACGGCGAGAGGCTGGGCGCGCGAGTTGTCGCGCACCAGCGCGGCGGTAATCCGGCCGCGGTTATCTACGACGCGATAGAAGCCGCGACTGGAACAGATGGAATCATCATCGCGGACACAGCGGGACGTATGCACACGAAGTCCGCTTTGGTCGAGGAACTCAAAAAAATAGACCGAGTCGTGGAATCAAAAGCGCCTGACGCCCAATACCTGAAGTGGCTCATACTTGATGCGACCACAGGCAGAAACGCCGTGTCCCAAGCCGAAGTCTTCAAAGAAGCTGTCGCTATCAACGGAGTAATTCTCACCAAAGCCGACTCGAGCGCCAAGGGCGGCGTAGTCTTCTCTCTCTCCGCCTCCCTCAAATTGCCGGTCGTCTTCGTGTGTAATGGCGAAAAGTATGGCGATATTGCGCTCTTTAATTCGAAAGCCTATGCAAGAACGTTTGTCGGCCTGTAATGAACAAGGGATAGAGTTTCAGTCCGAAAGTCTATTTCAGAACTTTCTAATAGCCCCTTTCCTCCGCCTCCCGCTTATCATGCTCTATTCGTTATTTACCATTCTCTATACCCCGGCCGAGGAAGATAAATCGCCAATAGCGCCGCCCAAACCGCCGTCGTGGGCAGTTTGGTACATATCCAACTCGGCGGGCATGGCGATCTCTCCCGCGCCTTCTCGGATTGCGGCGTTACGGAGCAAGAATTGTCTCGCCCTTGCCATTGTCGACGTGGAAAGCCTTCCTTCGACTCTTACCCCGTACTACCGGTCCTCGCTTAAGATAGATTTCCGTATGCTTTTTGAAAACGGCAAACCTATCAGGGAGCAGTGGGTTTTTCGCGACGAAAAGAGCAACGGGCTTGTCGTCGCGGTCGCGGTCATCCAGCCAAGCGTTGCGCCGGCCGTCGCTTTCGTCGAGTGCTACAATGAAAACGGCTTCATTGAGGAAGAACGCCTCTTCGACGACAAGGAAACCCAGATAAAATATTTTTACAAGGGACGGATACTTGCGCGAACCGAGACTCATATATGGGAAAAAATAGAGAAACCCCGCGAAGACGCGGCGCTAGAGTCGGAGCCTGCCGCCGTGGAAACAGAGTCGGAAACGCTAGAAGCCGAAGCCGCGGACGAATCGTTGGAGGCGGAAACAGAGGCGCCGTTGGAGCCTGAATTTGAGACGGTGGAAACAACGGTCTACACGGATTATTATCGGTATTCAGTGTCAGACTCTCTACGCGCGGTCGAGCGGGTTTTTCAGAAAGGCAAGCCTGAAGCCGGGCGGTTCGTCGTCGCGTTTCCTTCTATGAAATTGCGGCAAGAGATAGATTCTAACTTCGTCAAGACTGCGTCCACAAACCGTTCCGGATTTCTCGCGGGCGCCGAGGCGTCCAACGCGCTTTATACCGTCGACGGCAGGGGACGCGTGTTGTCGGAAACTCAGCGCGACGAGAGCGGCGGCATACTCGTTGAAACGAAGAACACCTGGGCGGGCGGCAGGATTTCCGTTGTTGAACAGCGGCTTTTTGAGAAGCCCCAAGACGCGGACGCAGAAGAATCGCCCGAAATCGACGAAGACAAGCCAGAAAAGCGCGGAAAAGTCGTGGAGGAAAGACGGGTTGAATACGAGTATAATTCTGACGGCGACCGCGTATTGGAAAAAAATTACAACAACGGCGCGCTTGAGCGTACCGTGAGAAAGAGCGGAAATCAAGAAATAGAAGAGATTTATCTGGACGGCAAGATTGTATTGCGCGCCGTCTGGGAAGGAAACAGAAAAATAAAAGAAGAACGGGTCAAGTAATGAAAGGGAGTAAATTCCCCGAAGGTGAACGACAAGCCTTATTTTTCGTTTCCATTGCCATATTTCTTAATAGCAAGGAGGTCTCTATGAAAAGAATACGGAACACCCATATCATTTGCACGATGGGTCCATCCGTGGATTCGGTTGAACGCGCGCGTTCTCTGATACGGAACGGCATGAATATAGCGCGGTTCAATTTCTCGCACGGCAGTCACGAGGAACATGCGGGACGTATAGCTATGGTCAGGGAGGCGGCCGCGGCCGAAGGCGTTTCTATCGCTCTGATTCTGGATACCAAAGGACCAGAAATCAGAACCGGCGTCGTCAAGGACGAGATTCTTCTCGAAAACGGGGAGCGCGTCGACGTCGTTGCGGAAGCGGACGCGGTTCAGCGTTTCGGGGCGAACGGCGCGTTTACCCAAAAAGGACGCATCGTCATGAGTTACGCCCAGATCGTCGACGATATAAAGGTAGGAGCGCACATTCTCATTGCGGACGGCTTGTTGTCGCTCGTAGTAGACGCGATTGACGGGCGCGTGATGAAATGCACGGTGTTGGCTGGCGGCGAACTCGGCTCGCGGAAGAACGTCAACATTCTGGGCGTGCATACCAGGTTGCCCGCCATGGGCAAGCGCGACAGAGAAGACTTGAAGTTCGGGCATGAGCAGGGACTGGATTACGTCGCAGCGTCGTTTATACGCAAGCCTTCGGACGTTATCTCCATACAGAAATACTTAGCGTCCATAGGATCGGATATGCAGGTTATTTCAAAGATTGAAGACGACGAAGGGCTTTCTAACATCGAGGAAATCATCCGCGTATCGGCGGGAATCATGGTGGCGCGAGGAGATTTGGGCGTACAGATACCGCCGGAGCAGGTGCCTCTGGTGCAGAAGCGCATCATTAACCTGTGCAATCTTGAAGGCAAGCCTGTCATCACCGCGACTCAGATGCTCGATTCCATGATACGCAACCCGCGTCCCACCCGTGCGGAAGCCGGCGATGTGGCTAACGCCATACTGGACGGCGCGGATTGCGTGATGCTCTCCGGCGAAACCGCGAACGGCGCGTATCCCGAACTTGCCGTCGAGATGATGGACAGAATAGCCCGCACCATAGAAGGTTCCGAAGCCTACGAAGCGAGTCTTGATTACCACAGACGGAGCCGTCCGGCGGAGACTGAAATCGGACAAGTAATAGCCCAAGCCGCGGCGCTGACCGCGGACAACATCGACGCCGCGTGCATCATCACCCCTACGATGAGCGGGCGCACCGCCCAATTGGTGAGCAAGCGTCGTCCGTGGCGACCCATCATAGCGGCTTCGAGCAGCGAGAAAGCGCGGAGGCGGCTTCTCCTTTACTGGGGCGTCGCGCCGATTGCGGTGCGGAAGGAAGACGACTCCGAAGCTATGATACAGGGCGTCATCGCCGCGGCAATAAAGGGTGGGTTCGCCCAAAGCGCGGATAAGGTGGTGGTCGTGGCTGGGCTGCCCGTCAATTCGCCGATAGCCACTAACAGCATTCGCATCCACGTCATAGGCAACATATTGGGACACGGATCGCGGGGTTTTGGACCGCGCGTTACGGGGCGCATCCTCAAGGCGTATTCCGCGGAAAACGCCGTAGCGCTCCTGCAAAAAAGGTCAGGCGAAAACCAAATTCTCCTCACCCATACCTTGGACGAATCTTTTATCCCCATTCTGCGCCTCGTGGACGCGCTCATACTGGAAGGCGCTTCGGAGTTGTCCCGCGAAACCCTCCGCAACGTCAACCCCAGAATTACCTTTGTCGGGCAAGTAACGGACGGCATGAAGCTCTTTGAAGACAATATTATTGTAACAGTCGACGGATATGAGCGCATCATTTATGAAGGGAGCCTATAATGATAGATTTTGCCTCGCTTAAAACCGCGCAAGCCCAACTCGCAAGGTGCACGCGGGAACGGAAAGACGCGGCGCTCAAAGCGGTCCGCGACGCTATAGACGGACGGCGGACTTCCATACTTGCGGCTAACGCGAAAGACGTTGAGAAGGCGTGGGCTGGCGGAATGAGGGCGAGCCTCGTTGACAGGCTTTCGCTGAACGACGCGCGTATTGAGGGCATCGTTCAGGGGCTAGAGACCGTCGTCCGTCTCGACGACCCCATCGGCAAGACGACCGCAGGCTGGCGCGCGCCCAACGGATTGTTCATAGAGCGGATAACCGCGCCGCTAGGCGTCGTCGCAATCGTCTACGAGTCTCGTCCCAACGTTACGGTGGACGCCTTTGCTCTGGCGTACAAAGCCGGATGCGCCGTGTTGTTGCGGGGGTCGTCGGCCGCGCTTGAGTCGAATCGGGCGCTTGTATCTGCGATAAGAGAGGGGCTTGAGGCGGGCGGCGGCATAGCCCAAGCGGTCGCGCTTGCGGACTCCGGCGACCGCGCCGAGGTTGACGAAATACTTGAAGCGCGCGGTTTCGTCGATGCGGTCGTCCCGCGTGGTGGACGGGGGTTAATACAGCGGGTCGTCCGTAACGCCCGCGTCCCGGTTATTGAAACAGGCGCGGGCAACTGCCATATATTCGTCGATGCGTCCGCTGACGTAGAAAAAGCAGTCGCCGTCGTAGAGAACGCCAAGTTACAGAAACCGGGGGCGTGCAACGCAGTAGAGACGTTGCTTGTGCGCAAGGATATAGCCGCGAAATTCCTACCATCGCTTGCGAAGCGGCTGGCGGGCAGGTGTGAATTCCGATGCGACGATTCCGCGCGAGCTGTGATAGGCGATATTCCTTCAGGGCTAGTCGTCAGAGCGGCGGAAGAAGCTGATTGGGAGACCGAATTCTTGGATAACATCCTGGCAATCAAGACCGTGGACAGTCTGGATGAGGCGATAGCCCACATCAACCGCTACGGCGACCGTCATTCGGAAGCCATACTCACCGACAGCATTGAGAACGCGGGGGAGTTCTTTGACCGGGTGGACGCGGCGTGCGTGTATACCAACGCTTCCATGCGGTTCACGGACGGCGGCGAGTTCGGCTTCGGCGCGGAACTCGGCATCAGCACGCAGAAATTCCACACGCGCGGTCCCATGGGACTCGACGCGCTGACGACGATAAAATACAGAATCACAGGAAACGGCCATGTGAGACAGTCGTAGCCTGTCAGACTTCGACTGCTTAACGACTTCGTAACGAGCGTTGTTTGAAGGGGGTCTCCG
>JAIRKH010000110.1 GCA_031260245.1 Treponema sp.
ACTACCGGGGAAGCCGACTGACGCTGCGGTTGCGCCGCCAACGGTAACGGAAGACAGAGTCGCCTCATTGCTGCCGTACACAAGCCGCAGCTTGTAATAGTTGGCTGTCCCGGCTTCCGAAGTTACCCTGATAAATACATACTGGCCGCTTTGTATATTTGCCAGCGCTCCGCTCGTTGACCATGCGGAATCAGCAATGTTTGTATTCACGGTTACCGCAGACGCATACGCGACTGTTGCATTGGCATCGGTTGTGGTAGCGCTAACAGAAACAGAGTCCCACGGCCCGGCACCGGACATTTGGTACCTGACCGCAATCTCGCCATCGGCGACATCATTGGGATCAGGAAGCTGGTCTATTGATGCGGAATCAATACTGATGGCGCTTAAAGTGGCGTCAGTACTGCCATAGACCAGCCTGACCTTGTAGTACCCGGTGTTCTCCCCATTCTCGGAGACAACGCGGATTACCACATAATGGCCGAGAGTTACCTCGCTAAAGGAACCGGCAGCAATAAAATCGGCGGCGGGGGTGTTTGTATTGCTGGTAGGAGCGACAGCATACGCAATCTGTGCGCCTCCGGATGCCGAGTCCGGCGTTGCGGTAGCACTGACACTTGACCAGGGACCAGCTTCGGACATGGTATGCTCAACTGCGGTGGTTCCAGTAACCTGGGCGTTTACCTCAGGAAGGGAAGTAATTTGAGTATTATTAATCGTAATACTGGAGAGGCTGTTTCCCGTTCGCCCTGTCCGTACCCGGAACTTATACCAGCCCTGGATGCCCAGCTCCGAGGTAAGCCGCAGGACCACATACTCATTTGTCGGGAGGACTCCCAAATTATTGCTGGAACTCCAGTTCTCGTCGTCCACGAGATAATCCCGGTCATTGGAGGTATGGCCGTATTCTACCGTAACGCCGGTACTGGCGGTTAATGCCACAGTTACCGTAACCGGGTTATCGGCAGTCTCCAGGGTAGTATTGATATTGACATACCCCGCATTATCCAATACCGCGCCGTCATTATAGGCGCCCCAGGCTTCCTGTCCGACCAGGGAATGAACCCCCATCATGCCTGCGGTTGCTTCGACGCCGTTGATGACTACCTTATTACCGGCGAGGCTCAGATCATCGTTCTTTTGAACCAGTTTTATCTTGTAGTAGATGGTTTCGCCCTGTTCCTGGCCGCTTGAGGAACGGACATAAATGAAATTGTTATTAACAGCCAAAACATCCGTTGGCGCATCAAAGTTGCTGCTACCGGACACAGTAACAACGCTGTCGGACATTTCCGGCTGGGCTGTAACGGTTAAAGATTTATTTTCCTGTTTTTTTCCATACCAGATTTCGCCGGGAACCAGGGCCGGATCATCCGGGGATGCGCCGGGGGTTCCCAGATTCAACCCATAGGAATGATTAATATTGTATGGCGCGGAGCCGGCGGAACCGCCAAACGATGGAGCCTGGTAACCATCATTCTCGGCGTAACCAAGGGTAAGGCCGCTCAACAGGGGAGTCCGGTTGTGAACCTTGATCGCGTAAATCAGATACCGATCAAGATTTGCGGAAAACACCTCTATCCAGACAAGATCGTCATGCTCAAGGCTCAACGCCGGGTCCTCGGCAAAATAGGGCTGGGCGCCTTCGGCGCCTTTGGCGTAGTAGATCTTCGCGCCGGAGTCGGCTTTCACTGAAACCCGCGCGTTAGCCAACTGGGAATGGGAGAGGTAGACGTTTCCGGGAACTACCGCCATCCAGTCGGTATTCGGAGTACCCAGGCTCTGGGATTGAACCCCTCCTATCGACACAGAACTCACGGTTGCGTCGCTGCTCAGGGTAGTAGTTCCCTGTTCGCAAGCCGTAAAAAGGGAAAAAAATACCAGTAAAACAGGTATTTCCGTCAATAATTTTCTTCGCATAATTACCTCCGTACAAACGTATAAAGCCGCGTCTAAACGCGCTCGTTATGAAATCATAGCCCTGTTCTATTTCTAGTCCAAGCAATGGATTTTTGAAAATTAGGTATAAATTTTAGAATTTTGATAAAATTCTTCATACCCGCTTTAAAGATCGTGGTAAAAATTAAAGAAAAATATGAAAAAAGTATTTATAATTTTTCAATACGAATGATATAAATTATCGAATCCGCCGCCCAACCCCCGCCCGAATCAGTCGGCGGCGGAGCGGCAAAAAATAGAAAAATATTGTTGACGTTTAGATAAAGACGGGTTAGAATAAACCTAGTATACCCGCGCGGGCTTGGTATTTGCGGGTCAAGTTGAGCCGAGGTTGCTGACGAAAAGGAGATAATTTTTATGATAATGTTTATAATGTTTTACGTTTACCCCCCCCCCCCGCCGCTATATATACATCAGTGATTATGAATATTGAACTACAGGAAGAAGAAATCATTATTCCGGATATTAACTATGTTGTCTTCCGCCAGTGCAATCCCTCTTGGCGGCTGTCTCCTCACATGGTGTCCAATTTTGATATTACCTATTTGATTCACGGCAGAGCCAGATACACCATCGACAATATAAAACACGAATTATCGGCCGGGGATATTTTAAGCCTTCCCGAAAGCGTCAAGAAAGAGGCGGTAACCTATTCCAGTAATCTCATGCACTGTTTTTCGGTAAATTTCCAGCCGAAAAATATGGATATGCAGACAGCGAAACTTTCTTTGCCCATGGTGAGCCATATCGGTATAAGAAACGATCTTATCCGACTTTTTGACGATCTTGTTTATACCTGGCGCGAACGTCAGCCAGGCTATATGTTAAAATGTCGAGGACTGCTCCTTCTTGTTCTGCACAGTCTTTTAGAAGCGACGGTGTTTGGAACTTTCTCGTCCGACCGAGATTCCCGGATTAAAACCGCCGTCATGTATATCGCCAGGAATTACGCCAAACCGCTTTCGGTAAAAAAATTAGCCGCTAAAGCCGGCCTTAATACCGCCTATTTCGGCGTCCTGTTCAAGCAGGTTACCGGGTTAAAGGTGAACCAGTATATCGCCAATGTCAGAATTCATAACGCGAAAACCATGCTGGAGAGCGGCGCGTACCGGGTGTCGGAGGCGGCGGAACACTGCGGGTATAACGACGCCTTTCACTTTTACAAACAGTTTAAGCATATCACCGGCCTACCGCCTTCCCGTTATATTCCGAAAATCTCCGAATGATTAATCGGGGCGGGTGTCAGACACCGCGCAAAGTCCTTGCGAGGCTGATAAAAGCGGGGAGAGGGAGGCGCTTGCGGCAAAAAAAAGCCGGGGACCGTGTCCCTCGGCTGGAAATGTCAAAGCCCTAGCTCTCTGAACAGCCTGTCTTTGAGTCCGGCGGAGAAGCTCAGATCGTTGTTTGCGTATAACGGCTCAATGGCGGATTGGAATTCTTTCAAATCTACTTCGGTAATCGTAACTCCTTTGCTTTCCATCTGCTGGTAGTAGATTTCTTCGTGGGACGCGATGATATGGTTGTATTTACTGGCGGTTTCTCGGATAGTATTCAGGAAGAATTGCCGGTCGTCTTCCGACATTTTATTGAGCAACGCGGTGGAGCAGACGAAGGACGACTGAAGCATATAGTGTTTAGTCAGCGCCAGATACTTTACGGCATCGTAGATAGCCGATCCGTAGGCAGTGGCGACCTGGACCTCGCAACCGTCCAGGGTTTTTTCCTGAAGCCCTGACGGTACTTCGCCCCAAGATACGCCGACGTTCACAAAGTCCAGGTACTTGGCAAGCGCGGCGCCGATATTATTGTTGAAACCGCGGATCCGCAACCCTTTCAGGTCGGCGAGCGTGTTAACCGGGGTTGTGGTATAGAAACTGCGGAAGCCGTTGTACATATCCGCCACGAAAGTAATTCCATGGCGTTCAAGCTGGGACTGCCACTCTTTGAAGAGGGCGGTATCGGGCAGTCTCTCCAGAACCGTCTTATCTATCAGCACATAGGGGGACATCAGGATGTTGAGGTCCGGGATATTGAACTGGCTCGCCAGTCTTCCGGGGTCCGAAGGGACCACGAGCGGCTCGCCGTTCCTCGCCTGGGCTACCATGTAGTCCACGTCGCCCGAAAAGGCGCCTTCGACCTGTACGTCCGCATGGAAGCGGCCGCTCGCGTTCAATTTGTTTGCGACTTCCTGCATCATACGGCTTTGACCGGTAGAGACCGCTTCGGTACCCACAAACGTAACGACTACCCTTTCCGGCGCTCGCCCGCCCGACGACCGTTCCGCTTGCCGTTTGCAACCGGTAAACGCCGCGCACGCGGCTATAACGAGGAGTCCCAACAATATCTTTTTCGTTATTTTCATATATTCCTCCTAATATATTATATCACAAGCAGACTGTGAGCGCAAGCTCTCAGTCATAGACCACCGGCATAGCCGGCGGCTTGAGGAAGCCCCCTTAAAGGGGGCGTTTGTTCGGCGTTTTATGTAAATTCGCTTCTCTCCACCCTGTTTTGCCTTCTCAGAGGCTTCATCAGGAGTACGTTATATCATTTCATTGTCGAATCACGCTGTACACCGCATAGCCTTTTCAAGTCTCACCGCCATAGGCGGCGGTTTTATCAGTTACAATAATTCAGCCATACCGCGAGACAGTTCAGCGCCGAGACGGTCGAGCGCCGCGGAAGGTTTTTGGTTGTAAGCGCCGACCGAGACGCCTGCTGTGGAAACGGTCCGCCGCCACAGGTCCAGATACGCGGGAGAGCCTCCGCCCACCTTGAAGCTTTCACCCGCGATGGTCAACAATTCCCGCAAGAAGCGCTGAAAAAGCCCCCGTATCTCGAAGTTCTCCGCGCCTGCGAGGATTTTCCCGATGACGACCTGGCGATTCAGAACGGGGCGTCCCAAGCCTGCATTTTCAGCCATAGGCGCAGTATACCGCCCAAGCGCGACCAGTTCCGCAGGCTGCGATAGAGCGGGACGATTCAGGCGCACGACCGCGTTCATCGCCGCAGACGCGGCAAAGAACGCCGCAAGAGGCCGAAGGCTTTCCATAGAAACGGATAGAAAGGAGTCGAGGTAAGCGCCAATGTCCTTTCCCGCGGACTTATCGCCAAAGACCTCGGCAATGATGGACGCTTCCACCTCCGACTGCCTTTTATTGAAACGATAGGGGCGGAGGCGGGAAAGGATAGTCGGCAAGAGCGCTTGTTCGTGTTCCGTGGCGAGGACGATATACACAGACGGCGGCGGTTCTTCGAGCAATTTGAGGAGAGAATTGCGCGCGCCTTCCTGCATACGGTCCGCGTTTTCTATAAGCAGAAACTTTCGCCTGCCGTTAGGCGCAAAGTGCGCCCAGGCGGCCGCCCTACGAATCTGCCCAATGGAGACGGCGTCCGTTATGCCTTCAGATTCGAGTTTAACCGCGTCTTTGAGTATGGCGGCGGTTCTCTTCTCAATCTTCTTCGAGTCTTGACCCGCCAATTCCATAATTTCTTTACTACTTGCCTCTAGGTCCGTAACCATATCGCTCAATTTAGCGAATTTCGGTTCGTCTTCCCAAAGTACCGCCGCAAAACGCAGGAGGAGTTTCTTGAGCGCGCGGACAAAGAGCGGAGCCTTTGCAGTATCTTGTCTGAACGCGGCAGCGGATGCGGCTATTTCCGCTGAGAAAGGCTTGGCTCCCAGCGCCAACAGGTCCGGGCTGGACAGAAACTTGTAGCGAGCGCAGGAGGGACACGCGCAGTTTGCGTCCGCCGCGCCAGATTCGCAGGAGAGGATGCGGGCGAGTTCTATCGCTGTTGCGCCCTTGCCAGAACACGCAGGCCCAGAAAACAATATGGACGGAGCAAGCGCGTCCCTTTCAATGTCCAACGCGAGCTGCCCAGTCGCTCTTTGCCCGCGTATCGTTTCAAATTTACTCATGGCTTCTACTTCAACGGCTCTACATGGATGGTCGCTATTATGCCGAAACGCTCCTCAATTGTACGTTCAATATCCGAGGCTATTGCGTGTCCCTCTCCTATGCTCATGGTTCCGTTAAGCCTGATGTGGAACGTCAATTCTTTATGAACGACGTAGTTGTGTATATGAAAATGATGAACGTCCAGGTCCCCGCCGTAGACGCTCTTTATCGCGTCTGTAATCTTATTGAGAAGGTCGCCGCTTGGTTTTTCACCCAGTAATTCAGTTACGGCTTGTTTTATGACGCTGTAAGCCGCATGGAAGAGCAGGAGCGCGACTATGACGCCGAGCGCGCTGTCAATCCACCAGAACCGCTTTGCGAACAGGACGCCGATAAGCACGACGATGGACGATAAGGCGTCAGAGCGGTGGTGCCAGCCGTCCGCTTTCACGACCGCGCTGTCCGTCTTTCGCCCCAAATAAAAGGCGTACTGGGCGAGCGCTTCCTTCACTACTATTGAAGCGGTAGTAACGACTATCGCAATGACGCCGAATTGGACCGACTCCCGGTTGCGGAATTCAATTACCGAGGTCTTGATGAACTCAAAAGCTATGATACTCAGAAAAAACGCTATGAACAGCGCCGCGATTTGTTCCCACCGTCCGTAGCCGAAAGGATGCTCCTTGTCCGCCTTCTTCGCCGAAAGCTTAACCGCTATCACGACGACGATAGAGCTTAGAGAATCGGAGAGTGTGTGCCATGCGTCCGCGGTCAACGCTATGGAACCAGTCATTACGCCCGCCCATAGCTTTAAGGCGAAGAGCGCCGTATTAACGATGATAGAGACCACGCCTTCAATGTAACCGACTCTAACCTCGCTCATTTGAAAACTTCAAAAAGCGGAGAAAGGCTTTGGACGAAGACGCTTCCCGTAAGCACGGAAGTCGGTTCAAAAAGCGGTTGTATGCGGATGACGAATATGGCCGCCGCTACGACCGCCAAGCCTTCAACCGCGCCCACGATAAAACCCAGAACCTTGTCGAGCTTTCCAAGATGGACGCCTTCCACGATGCTCTTCAAGAGCGCGCCTATGAATTTCACCGCGACGAACGCAATGAAGAATAGGACGACGAAGCTCAAAATTTCGGGCAGAACCTCTACGTTTTCCAGAGACGGCAGTTTCGTCTTGAGAAAAGCCGCCCCGTTCTTGTAAAAGAAGAAGCCCGCAAGCACGCCGAGGATGACGGAAACTATTGAGGAAATCTGTTCCACAAAGCCCTTGAGTCCCGCATGGATAGCGAAAATCAATATGAGTATCAGAAATATAATATCTATCACTGCCATTTTTTTCCTCCGTCTTGCGCGCTCCACGCGCTTTCATTACTGCGTTAATTCGGCAAGCGCCTTTTCCGCCTCTGTGATTTCGTCGTAAGGGACTGGACCGTCCGCGTAGATTATTGAATTCTCGTGTCCTTTGCCCAACAGCAGAACCGCGTCCCCCGCGCGCGCAAGGGAGAACGCCTTCCGAATGGCAAGAGGTCTATTCGGAATGAGGAAGAGATCATGGTCCCGTTTACGATTTGGGGCGCCCGCGGCGATTTCCTCCAAAATGGACATGGGGTCCTCGCCTCGCGGGTCCTCGTCGGCGAGTATCACTATGTCCGAGTAGAGCGCCGCTATTCGTCCTTGTTCCGGTCGCTTCTTGACGTCGCGCTCGCCAGGGGAACCAAAGAGGCTTATGACGCGCCTTTTCACCCGTTCCCGTAGAGGGGGGAATATAGTCTGAAAAGAGGACGGCGTGTGCGCGTAATCTACTATAACTTCGAAAGGCTGTCCTTTTCGGATAGCGGTCATGCGTCCGCGTACGGGCTGTAAGCCGGGAACTAACGCCGCTACTTCTCGCAGAGGCGCGGCGAGAAGTTTTGACACGGTTAGAAGCGCGGCCATGACGTTGCCCGCGTTAAACGCGCCGGGTAAGTTGTCCTGTATCTCGATACATTCGTCGGTCTCTTTTACGCGGACCGTATAAGCGGCGCCGTTTGCGGAACTTTGAATGCGTAACAAGGACAAGTCCGCGCAAGAGGAAGGTTTCATACTGTAAGTATGAACAGGCTTATCCGTCGCCGCCGCGAAGTAGGCGTAGCTTGGGTCGTCGGCGTTTGCGACGCCGAAGCCGCGCTCCACGCGCAAATTCCTAAACAAGTTAGCTTTGTCGGAACGGTATTGTTCCCAGTTCCCGTGGAATTCGAGGTGTTCGTGGGTAACGTTGGTCATGACGCCCGCTGTGAATACGACGTCTCCGAGCCGATTAGTTTTTGGCGAGAGTCCGTGGGAGCTTGCTTCCAGAACCGCGAACTCCGCGCCGTTGTCGAGCATTTGAGCGAGTCGTTTATGGACCACTGTCGCTTCTGGAGTCGTCTGGTGTTCCATATTATCCTCTGGATCTCCACCCGCGCTTGCCTGTACTGTGGAGACGAACCCGGCGCTTCGTCCGCTCATTCGCAACAGTTGCCATATCAAAAATACGGTCGTAGACTTGCCTTCGGTGCCGGTAACGCCCACACAGCGTAACTTTTCCGAAGGGAAGCCGTAAAAAGATGCGGCAATCGCGCTCATTGAAAAGCGGGAATCTTTGACGCGGATATAAACGACGCGTCCGTTGTAGTCGGGCAACAGGGCTTGATGGACCACAACGACCGCCCCGCGCTCAATCGCGTTCGCGATAAACACGTGTCCGTCTTTATGCAAGCCCACAAGCGCAAAGTAGAGACTGCCAGACTTTACCTGACGCGAATCGTATTCCAAACTAGCGATAATTGGGTCAGAATCTCCCAGATTACGAGTTTCGATACATTCTATCCGTTTAAGTAAGCCCTGATTGAATAAGACGGTTAATTTCTTATTTTCCTCGTAATTATTCACCGTTCCATAGTATTACGTCTCAAGGAAAATGTCAAGGTTCAGTTTAGTAGCGCGAAAGACGTTATTGCATTTAACGAAAAACAGATACGGTCCTCAAAACGAATTTCAACTACTGCATAGAGTATAAAGGAGAAGCGGCGTACTGCGAAACCTCCGCCGTTTGCACCGCGGAATTCCACGCGCTTGTGTAAATCGTATCGTTATGTTATAATTTTTTAAGATTGAAATGAGTATAGGTGAAGTTACCCGCTTTTTGCGGGGCGGAATATGGGAAACGCTTCTTTTGGCGTCCCCTATGTTATTGATAGCGCTGATAGTGGGACTTGCGGTGGCAATCTTGCAGGCCACGACGTCCATTCAGGAACAGACGCTTACCTTTGTTCCTAAGATAGCGGCCATATTGTCGATGCTTGCGTTACTGGGGGGATGGATGTTTACCCATCTGAGCGCTTACACGATGCAACTCTTTAGAATGATTCCCGACATGGCCAAGTAAGTCGGAGACTGTCGTTATGGAAGAAATATTCGCGGCCGCGCCGGCTTTTCTCTTGCTTGCCGCGCGCGCCCTTGGTATGATTGAGACGTCCCCGCTTCTATCGTCTGACACGACGCCTCAAGTCGTCAAAGTCGCGCTTGCCGGTCTTACGGCATACGCCGCGCTTCCAACAGCCCTAGTCTATGGAGACATGAGCGCGTTCGGGTTTAACTTTTTGCTTCTCGTTGTGGGAGAAGGGATTATCGGCGTTATCATGGGCTTTTTTATCAACATCGTGTTCGCGGCGTTCTCGACCGCCGGACAGTTCTTTTCTTTACAGATGGGCTTCGCGGCTTCCGAAACCTTCGACCCTTTGGCGCAAGAAGAAAACCCGCTTATGGGGCAGTACCTGAACCTCGTCGCTATGCTCGTCTTCCTGTCAATGGGTGGGTTTCGGGAACTCTTCCTCGGCGGGTTTTGGCGTTCCGTGCAATCCATAAGCATCGTCAGTATGATCAACGAGTATGAACGCGTCGTCTCTATGATACTGGCCGGGCTTTCCCGACTATTCATGGACGCAATCATCATTTCCATGCCCATCATGGGAACGCTTTTCCTCACCTCGCTCGCCACAGGACTCATTTCCAAAGCCGCGCCGCAAATCAACATATTGTCGGAAGGGTTTCCCATATCCATAACCACCGCGTTCCTCCTCATATTTTTCACCTTGCCCTTTATGACAGAGGCGTTCAGCCGCGTGGTGGACAGCGGATTTTCCACGCTTGAATCGCTGTTCGCCCAGATTCAAATAGGCGGCTAAATGCGATACGTCCCCATTCTGATAATGTGCTTTTTTCTTTCAAGCTGTTACACGCTCAAGCAGGGATTTACCCTTTTGGGTTACCTGTTTCGCGCCGAACCCCTCGAAAAACTGAACGCGGACGCGCAGAGTCGACAATTCGTAGAGCGGATAGCGGACATACGCGCCTTTGCGGTGAACGAATTAGGACTTAAAAATACGAAAAACTACACGCGATACGTTGAGATTGACCGCGACTATTTGGCGCTTGTGGTTTCCGCGTGCGCGAAAGACTCGTTTTCTCCGTATACATGGCGTTTCCCCATCGTAGGCGCGGTTCCTTACAAGGGATTCTTTACGGAAAAAGACGCAAGCGCAGAGGCGGAAAAACTCAAGCGCGAAGACCTCGACGTACTTGTCCGCCGCGTCGACGCGTTCAGCACGCTCGGTTGGTTTCAGGATCCGCTTTATTCTTATATGAAAGATTACCCGGTCTACAGATTGGCGGACCTCATCGTCCACGAGAGTCTCCACGCAACCGTCTACGTCAAGGGAGAATCCCAGTTTAACGAAGAGCTTGCGGAATTCGTGGGCAAGAAAGGCTCGCAACGCTACATGGAGAGTCGGTTCGGCGTGAATTCGCCCGAATACCAAGAAATGCTCGACACGGAGGCGGACAACGAGACGTTTGTAGGCTTTGTTCTGGAACTCGCCCGCGAACTTACAGCCGTCTACGACTCGGACGCGCCGCGGATGGAAAAACTCGTGCAAAAGGAAAAAACCATTAAAGCGGCGCAACGCCGTTTTACGGAAGATTACGCCGCGCTGTTTAAGAGCGAAGCGTACCGTTTCTTTGCGGATTTGCGGGTGAATAACGCGTACCTCGAACTCTTCCGTTTATACCACGGGGGCAATTCTTCTATAGAAGAATTGTTCGAACAGGCGGGAAGGGATTTGCCCACGTTCATAGCGCTCATGAAACGAGGGGAATTTCCGGCGAAAACAAAGTAAGGCAGTATAAGCGTACTGTGAATAGGCAAGCCGCGGACCTTAACAGATTGTGGGGGCGGGCGGATAAAAAACACGGGTGTCTGACACCGCCCGTACCCACGCCGCTGCTTGGTGTTTGCGATTACCGTTTGGTTTTGTCGGTTTGGGTTATGACGCCGTAATTCCGCCGCCTTCCGCGGGGCGTACACGGGTGTCTGACACCACCCCCGCAGTAATTTGATCCGCCAACACGTTCTAACACGGTGAGGTCGTCGATAAACGTACGGAGTTTCTCGGCATCCTGTCCGAAGGGTTCGCGGGCGGCGTCTCGCCGGGCGCAACCACGCTGTACCAGACGCGGCAGCCTTTGTTCGCAGGAGCGTCCGCGGCGCAGGTCCGACGACCAGCGCACTGACGTCTCCGTTAAGGCTTGTTTTATTCTCGGCAGGCTTCCAGAAACATATCCATGTCGGAATCGGTTCCGATGCTTACGCGGAGGAAGTCCGCGATGCGAGGATCGTTGAATCGCCGCGTGAGAACGCCTTTTTCGCGTAGACGCTCGAAAAGGACCTCTCCCTTGCGAGAAGGGCTACGGATAAAGATGAAATTGGCGTCTGAAGGAATCACTTCAAATCCCATAGAAGAGAGCGCGGCGGATACTCTTTCGCGCGTGTTCACGACCTTGCGGGTAATGTAGTCGTAATATGCTTTGTCCTTCATTACCGCAACGGCTCCGACTTGCGCCAAGCGGTCCACGGTATAGGAGTTGAAAGAGTCCCGCATACGGCGTAGTCCTTCGATAAGGCTTTCATCGCCAATGGCAAAGCCGACTCGAAGCCCGGCGAGAGAGGCGGATTTGGACAAGGTGTGAATGGTGAGTAGGTTGGGGTTAGTCGCTATATACGGCGCCGCGGATAGGTTTTTTTTTGCGAACGCCGCATACGCTTCGTCCACAATGACGACGCTGTCTTTCCGTGCGGTAACGATGGACAGAACCGCGAGCGCGTCCATACTCCGTCCGGTTGGAGCGTTGGGATTCGGAAAAACAACGCCCGCATGAAGGGACTCCTTCGTGTAATCATCGAGATTTATGGAGAAATCACCGCTTAACTGCGGGCGTTCAAACGGAACGCCCCATAGTTGAGCGTAAACCGGGTAAAAGCTATAGGTAATATCCGGGAAAAGAACCTTGTCGGCGAAAAACGCTCCAAAAGCAAATGCCAGAATCTCGTCAGATCCGTTGCCCGCGAAAACTTGTTCAGGTTGAACCTCGAATCTTCCGGCTATCGCCTCTCGCAGTTCCCAACATTCAGGGTCCGGGTAGAGTCTTAATCTGTCGTCAACCGCCTGTTTGAGCGCCTCTATGACAAGGGGGGACGGCGGATACGGGTTCTCGTTTGTGTTAAGTTTGACGAATCGTCTGTCTCGCGGTTGTTCGCCCGGAGTATAAGGAGCGATATCGCGTACTCTCTCGTTCCAGAATGCCCTCTCATCTCTTTTCATAGACCTGCCTTTGTTATTGCCATGGATTCTGGATGAGATATTTGAAGCCGAAGTAAATAATGCTGAAGTCTTCGAGGTATTTTTTAATATCGCCGTCGGTTATCAACGGCGATATACCAGTTAATACGCCGCCGCCTAATCGGAATTTATTTGACAGTCTTAACCATACCGAAGCTTCGGGAAGAGCGTATGGTCCTGCAAAGTAGAACCCGCCAAAAAGACTTATTATCCCGATAACTCCTCCGCCGACTTGAAGGTTGAATGTGACTGGTCCCGCGTCCGCTTCAATGTAAGTAGCGGGATAGAGGATGTTAGCGATGAAACAGACCGAAATGTCCCGAAACCCCACGCCTATCCGCCATTTGCCGAAATTAAACTGCCCAAAGAGCCCGACGTCCCCGGCCGGCAGTAGAGGTCCGCCTACAGTTGAAGAATTCGACGCGTCTCCCTCGTTAAATTCGACATCCCAGTCCATACCTTCAGAGACGTAAGGGGAATATGTGGAAAGCGAAGGCAACATAAGCCCATTAATTCCCAAATCCCAACGAATTTGATTTTCCGCGAAAAGCGGAATAAATGAACAAAAAAGCAATATGGTTATTATTTTAGTCTTCATATTAATAAGTATACTGTATTTTTCTCTGTTTTCAAGCTTGTTTTTAAAATATATGAAAGAAAATTAGAGGCGATTTTTGCCAATTGACGCAATCTGCGCTTCAAATAAGGCGCGACGATATTCTTGATTCTAATCGCTTGCTTTCTCAATCTTGTCTTACTATGTCCTTGAACCGACCTTCTAAATAGAAAGACTCGTCATTTTCCCCCGCGTTAGGTATAATTTTGAGATAAGGAGCAAACATGACCGAACAAAGCAACAACGGTATGAGGTTTTCCCGAATATGTCTCCGGAAAAGCGGGCGTCCCTGTTTACGGGCTGGCGCGGCGAGAGGAGTCGGAACTGGGCGGATTGACAAGCGCCGTATTTTTCGGTACCGCGCGGCGAGAGCCGCGCTTTAGAAGTGGATTCTATCTGGTTTCACCGGGAGCGTCCGCTTTGCGCCTTCCGTCGCGCTGGGGGAAACGAGTTTTGAGTTCCTCGTAGACCGCCTTTGCGCCGGGGATATCCTGGGCCGCCGCCATTTTGACGGACTTGTAAAAGACCAGCGCGGCCTGATACGCTTCGCTTCCGGCGGTCATTTCCGTGTCGTCAATAGCCTCTTCCAACTGCTGGACGGCATTGAGCAGCGTCCAAAGCCCGTGGGCATCGGCGAAGTCAACGCCGAAAGCGTCTACCTCAAGATAGGGCGGGACCAGATTGGGATTTTGCCGGGCAAAGTCGTATGCCTTTTCCACAAAGCCGATGGTCTTTTCGCCCATTTTCGGCAGCCCCTGCCGTTCCGCCGGGGTCAGCGCCAGCATATACGGGGCAAGCAGGGCCGCAAGTTCCTGAACCTTGGTCTGCGCCTGAGTCAAAACCGTTGACGGGATGGCTTGTACGTGTTTATTGTCTTTCATAATGGCTCCTTTTGAGTTTAAGATGGTTCATTATAAGTGGAAACGGGGGATTGGGCAAGGGAGAGGGAAAGGAGTCTGCTAGTCATAAATAACAATTTGTATTATTATAATCAACTATGATGTATAAAAAGATGCATAAAAAAAGAAGCCGTCAATCAAAAAGGGAATGAATTTGAGGATAGAGTATGGACTTTACCCCCTCCGGTAGACACGGTTAAGCGACTCGACCTGAGTTAAACGCATGAGGCGCCGCATAGTCAAGTACCGAATGCATGCGGATTCGGTTATAGTAGGCCTCGATACACATGAACACCGATTGCCTTACTTCCCCCGCAGTATGCTTGCCGTCCAGCGTTTCCATTTCCCTTTTCAGGGTCTTGAAAAACGATTCGGCGCAGGCGAAGGCCCGAGCAGTTTCCCTTGCGGCTCATGCTTGGGCGAACCGAAGGGCGCCGTTTCCCGAAAGGCTTTCGCGCAATACTGGACCCCGGTAGGAATGGAACAGCAGGCCCTCCTGAGCCTTCCGGCTGGCAAAGGCCGTCTCCATATCGGTGCTGAAGGCCCAGCCGATGACTTTCCAGTCATAAAGGTCTTTTCCCCTCCGTCAGATACACCCAGCCATCCCGTGTCCGCAGGTACGTGATGTCCGGCACCTATTTCTCCCCGACTCTGTCAGCCTGAAACGCGCAGTTCAGGATGTTTTCACTGACTTCAAGCCCGTGGTTCGAGTTGGTCGTGGGGATAAACTTCCGCCTCACCCGGGCGGAAAGGCCGCTTTCTTGCGGCTTACCTGCTTCCCGTAGTCCCGGGGTTTTCCGTGTCCGGGGAAGGGCGGCAGACCTGAGCCCCAGCTTCCCGTGCCTGCTGTATCCACCGGTGAGCATATTCTCGTTAATGCCCAAATCCACCGCTGCCTGGCACACCGGCTTCTCATGCTTCCCCGCCAGCACCGCCGCCTCGGCTTTGAATTACTTCGGGTAAACCCGCCGTTCTTTGCTTTCGTTCCCATCTTTATCCTCTCCTTCTGTTATATCTCCCGCTTATCTTTGTGCCCGCCAGATGGGGTAAGGTCCAGTACCGCTGGCTGCGCCCGCTTTACAACTACTGGATGCCCTCATTCCGCCTTGTTGCCAAAGAGAAGCAGGTGGACGGGTGTTACCGAAAGGTTTACGAAAATGAGGCGAAGGCGCCGTATGAACGGCTGATGGAATCGCCTGAAGTTTCACCGGAGAGCAAGGGGGAACTGAGGCGGCGGAGGGCCGGGCAAAACCCGGTAAAATTAAATCGGAAGCTGAACGAGGCGGTGGGGGTACTCTTGAAAATAAACCGGGAAAAGGACAAAGTGAAACAACCCTCCTGTCAGGAGGATGGTCGGGCCGGAGCTGCCTGATTTCCAGTTTTCCCTAAGCCGCGCTAAATCCATGTTCCCTCCGTTAGTTACGACTCCCTTTCTATCGCATTCGCCAAAAGTAAATGCGATAGCCCTGGTGCCTTATCCGGGCGTTCTTCCGGCACGAATGCGGGAAGATACTTTTCTCCGTTTATGCGACAGCAGATGGAGCATATCCGGCAATGGACGGTATTTCATATCACGGACGGGACGGCGGAAAAGCCTCACAAAACCCCTGTATTCCCTTCTCAACAAGGCCCGCAAGCGGGCATTCGAGTTCCTGACAGACATCAAAGCCTCCGTCCCGCTCCCGATTTTGGAGTCCCGTTCCTTTCAAGGAAATCCGCACCTCACATGATAAGTCGCGTGAATTTATTCCGCCACACTTCGCCCTCCCCTGATTCGGCAGCCGACGGAACCTCAAGCGATTTGGTACTGTCGAGTCTCAATATGATACGGATGCGAGCATCATAATGGGCAACACTTATTCTGATTGAAATCCCATCTTACACGAAAAAAAGAAACCCCCTTGATCACGAAAACCAAAGGTTCTTTGGGCCGTCACGGACGAATGGAGACAGCAATTTTTTCGTCTTATATTAAGAGCGTAGCCCTTTTGG
>JAIRKH010000118.1 GCA_031260245.1 Treponema sp.
CCGCGCTTGGCAGGCGCGGCGGACTCTGAAATCGGCGCTACAGGACTCGCCGCGCTCACTCTGTTCTTGATGACCGCTTGAGCGCCCGCGAGACGCGCAAGCGGCACGCGGAATGGGGAACAGGACACGTACTTCAACCCGACGCGGTAGCAGAAGTCTATAGTTTTGGGATCCCCGCCGTGTTCGCCGCAGATACCGATGTTGATGTCCGGGTTTTGTCTACGTCCTGCTTTAGTCGCATAGTCAATGAGGAAACCAACGCCTTCTTCGTCAATGGACTTGAACGGGTCAACGTCAAGCACAGGCTGTTCTTTTGTATTGCCCCTTGAGTCCACGACTTCCTGCGCTTTCAGATAGGACGGCAGGAATGAAGCCACATCGTCGCGGCTGAAGGCAAACGTCATCTGAGTAAGGTCGTTAGTGCCAAAGCTGAAGAAGTCCGCGTATTGGGCGATGTGACCAGCGCGAAGGGCGGCTCTTGGCACTTCAATCATGGTACCGATTTCCACCTTCGGCGTTTTTTTGACGCCGGCCGCGCTGAAGACGCGCTGCCACGCCGCTTTCACACGGGGCTTCAAGAGCCGTAGTTCCCGCGCCGTTATCACGATAGGAATCATGATTTCCGGAGTCACTGGTACCTTCTCCTTGATGCACGCAACCGCGGCAAGGGCGATAGCTTCAACCTGCATATCGTAGATTTCCGGATACGTTACCGCGAGACGGCAACCGCGATGTCCAAGCATAGGATTTTGCTCTTTGAGTTTGTCGAGCTTAGGCTGAAGTTTCTCGACCGAAACGCCTATGTAGTCGGCAAGCTCTTGAATTTCCTCCAGCGTATGCGGGACGAATTCGTGGAGGGGCGGGTCGAGCAGACGGATAATGACAGGACGTCCTTCCATAGCCTTGAATATGCCGTAGAAATCGCTTTTCTGCAACGGCAGAATCTTTTGCAGAGCTGTTTTACGCTCTTCTTCGGAATCTGCGACTATCATAGCGCGGAAGTGAATCAGCTTATCCTTGTGAAAGAACATGTGTTCAGTCCTACAAAGACCGACTCCCTGAGCGCCGAAGTCAAAGGCGCGTTTGGCTTGGTCGGGGAGGTCTGCGTTCGCCCGCACGCCAAAGCCCTTGATGGGTCCCGTCGGGGTATTACGGACCGACTTTGCGCGGATATCGTCGCACCAATTCATAAACGTCCGCACCTCTCCGGCGATTTCCGGCGCCACTAACTCAAGCTGTCCCTCGTAGACGTTGCCGGTTGAACCGTCGATGGTTATCCAATCGCCCTCGCTGAAGATCTTTTCACCGATAGTTACCTGTTTGCCGTCGATGGCGACGTCTTTTGCGCCGCAGATACACGGCACGCCGAGCTGACGGGCGACGACCGCCGCATGGCTCGTGCGCCCGCCAGTGGAGGTGAGGATGCCCTGGGACACAACCATACCGCCGATGTCTTCAGGGCTGGTCTCCTTCCGGACGAGCAAGACTCTTTCGCCGCGATTATTCCAGTCTTCGGCTTCGTGCGCGGAGAATACGATGCGTCCGCGCCCTGCGCCCGGAGAGGCGTCGATACCGTTCGTCAATGGAACGGCGTCTGTGAGAGCGTCCGCCTTAATGACCGGGTGTAGAACTTGGTCGAGGAGTTCCGGAGTTACGCGCTTGATTGCGGTTTCTTTGTCAATGAGTTTTTCTCCGACCATATCAACCGCGATTTTGACTGCGGCCGCGCCGGTGCGTTTGCCGTTGCGGGTTTGTAGAAGGAACAATTTCCCCTCTTGAATGGTGAATTCAATATCTTGCATATCGCGGAAATGTTTTTCCAAATCGTTTTTAATTTTTACTAATTGTTTATAAATCTTTTTGTTTCTTTCCTCCAAAGCGGCGATTTTTTCCGGGGTGCGGATGCCCGCGACGACGTCTTCGCCTTGGGCGTTCATTAAGTATTCGCCGTCAAAAACTTTTTCGCCAGTCGAGGCGTTTCTGCTGAAACACACGCCGGTGCCGGAGTCTTCGCCCATATTACCGAATACCATTGATTGCACATTAATCGCCGTGCCTTTTATGTTTTTGATGTTTTCGATTTCGCGGTATTTTATAGCGCGCTCGTTGTTCCACGAACCGAACACCGCGCCGATGGCGCCCCATAATTGGGCAATCGGATCTTGGGGGAAATCTCTTCCTGTGTTTTCAAGGACGATTTCTTTGTAAGTCTCAACCAGCCGTTCCAAATCTTCCGCGGTTAAATCCTTGTCATAGATAATATTTTTCTCGGCTTTTATCGCCTTTATCGCTTCCTCGAATTTTTCGTGGTCGATTCTCAAGACGACGTTTCCATACATTTGAACGAAGCGACGGTAAGCGTCCCACGCGAAGCGGGGATTTTTCGTTTTTTCCGATAATCCTACAACCGCCTTGTCGTTTATGCCGAGATTCAGAATAGTGTCCATCATACCGGGCATAGAAACAGGAGCGCCGGAACGTACCGAAACAAGAAGAGGGTCTTTCGGGTCGCCTAATTTTTTCCCTTGCGCCCGCTCAAGCCTTTTCAGATTTTTCTGAACGTCTTTGTCGAAACCTTCGGGGTAATTCTTTTTGAGTTTGTAAAAAGAATCGCACACTTCTGTAGAAATGGTGAAACCAGGCGGGACGGGAATTCCGAGATTCGTCATTTCCGCCAAGTTAGCGCCTTTGCCGCCGAGAATGTCTCGCATATCGGCGGCGCCTTCGGCGTATATTTCTCCATTCGCGTTTTTATCGCCGAAGAAATAAATGTTTTTTTGTTTTGCCATAAAGCCTCCAAAAATAAATTATGACGGATTTCAAAAAGTTGACGATTAAATCAAACCGTAAATGGCGCAAATATCTCCGTCGCGTCTTTGCAGTTAAACTTTACGCCGTCTTTTTTAATCAGCCGTAAAGACGGTTTTACTTTTACCGACTTATATTCTATTTTATAATATAAATAAAATATAAACAAGACGTCTATTGAAATATTTTTAAAAAATATCGGTTAGCGTTTTTAAAAATAGGTTTTACTGGCTTTATATTTTCAAAACTCATTGCAAAATTCATAATGAATAGCTTTAAGATACTTTTCCAATCGTGATTTCTTTGCTATAATAAGCTTATCCGAAACCATCGTTTCCGGATGATCACATATATAAAGAGAGGTTAAAGATGAAAAAACGCGCGCTTATAAGCGTTTTTGAGAAAAACGGTATTTTAGATCTTGCTTCGTTTCTAAACGAAACGGGCTGGGAAATTATTTCCACAGGCGGAACCGCAAAGCATCTCAAGGAAAACGACATTCCTGTTACCGATGTATCCTCCGTAACGGGTTTCCCAGAATGTTTGGGCGGACGAGTAAAGACCCTGCATCCCGCGATTCACGCCGGGATATTGGCGAAACGAGGAGATCCAACGCATAGGGAAACCCTTGAGAAACAGAGCTTCTCCCCCATTGATATGGTGTGCGTGAACCTCTATCCCTTTTTCGATAAGGCGCAGGCGGGCTTGCCACTCGATGAAACCGTTGAGTTCATAGATATAGGCGGTCCCGCGATGCTCCGTTCCGCGGCGAAGAATTTCCACGACGTTATCGCTCTCACGGACCCGTCCGATTACACGGAAACCATAGCTCAACTAAAGGCGGGTTCAGTTTCCGACGCGTTCCGTAAGAGGCTCGCGGGTAAGGTCTTCAATTTGACGTCCGCCTACGACGCGGCTATTTCCCGCTATCTTTTAGACGAGACGTATCCGCCGTATTGGGCAATGTCCTTTAAAAAGGCGCAAACCCTGCGTTACGGCGAAAACAGTCATCAATCCGCGGCGCTTTACCTGAACGCGGACGACAAGGGCGCGTTAGGAACCATGATCCAGATACACGGTAAGGAACTCAGTTACAACAACATCCGCGACCTAGACCTCGCATGGAAAACCGTATGCTCCTTTGGACTGGGAACAAACCCCGCGGCGGGTTATGAAGACGTCGAGCGGCTCTTGCCGAACCTACGGCTTCCGTCGGTGTGTTGCGTCGCGGTGAAGCATAATACGCCTTGCGGCGTCAGTCTGGCGGATAACTTGCCCGAAGCTTACGCCAAGACCTACGCCTGCGACCCTGTTTCCATTTTCGGCGGAATAGTAGCGTGTAACGTTCAGGTTGACGCGAGTACCGCGGCGAAACTGGCGGAGTTGTTTCTGGAGATTGTCGTCGCGCCGGACTTTGCGGACGCCGCGCTTGAGATTCTCAAACAAAAGAAGAATCTCCGCATCATGCGGGCGCCTTTCGCGCCGAGCGCGGTACAAGAGTGCATTTCCGTCGACGGAGGACTCCTGGTCCAAGAAACCGACTGCCGTCTTATGGAAAAATGGGACGTAGTAACGAAAGCGCAACCCGAAGACCGAGACATTGCGGACATGGTGTTTGGTATGAAAGCCGTTCATTACGTTAAATCAAACGCTATCGTCGTCGTAAAGGATTTAGCCGCAGTAGGCATAGGAGCTGGTGAAACGAATCGTATCTGGGCCGCGGAACTCGCGTTGAGTCGAAGCGGGCGAGTGATTTCTGCAAGCGTCAAAGCAGAGGGAACGCCTGCCCGCGTTCTGGCGTCGGACGCTTTTTTTCCGTTTCCGGACGTGGTTGAAGCCGCGGCGGCAGCGGGCGTTAAAGCTATCGTTCAACCCGGCGGCTCCATAAAAGACGAGCTGTCCATCCAAGCCTGTAACGACCTGGGCGTCGCCATGGTGTTCACCGGAACAAGGCATTTTAAACATTAGACGCCGTTGGAAAACATATAGAGGGAATTATCGAATCAGCCGTCCATCCCTGTTCTTTAGGGGAGGGCGGCAGAACGGCCGAAAGCGTAAACAGTCCTGTTA
>JAIRKH010000016.1 GCA_031260245.1 Treponema sp.
TCCTCCCGCGCACTTCAAGCGAACCGCTTCCGCCGACAGTAAAATCGCCTTTGCTGTAAAACGCCGCCTTCTGATCGCCCCCTGTTCCGTCAATCAACCGGTTCGCCGTTCCTTCAACAAGGGTAACGTTCATTGTTCCTTTGCCGTCGTTGTTGACCGCCGCGCCGTCTTCGCTGGCAAGCCCCACGCCGTTGAGATACAAGTTGAAATCGTAATTGCCGGAAAACGCGATCGAAGCGTCCGCGCTTACGCCTTGCGCCACAACATCAGCGCCTGCCCCGGTAAGCGTTACCGTTACGTGATTGGTATCCGCGCTCACCGTAGCGTTTGCCCCTTCTGTTACCGCAGGCGCGTCGGCTTCGCTAAAGACAATAAGTACCGGATTAGAAAGCCCCAAGGCATTCACGTCTTGGGAAGCGGGAACAAGGGCGCCGTCCGCTGTGTCCCCCGGATCGGCACCCACGGTATTGCTTGTGCCGTCCCCGCCCTGTTCCGTACCGCTCTGATTGCCCTGATTACCATTGTTTTTAGAGTCATCAGCAGTCGGATTTGGACAACTCGTCCACACCAGGGCCGCCGTTATAAGGATGCCCCAAAACATCATGCTTTTGCTTTTTTTCATGTCAAACTCCTATGGGCTTCCGTAGAGTTCTACGAAAAACATTATTAAAGTATATCATACGATTTTACTTTTGACTATACTTTTTGCGGCCGTTTTGGGAGGGGGATTTTAGAGGCATGGCGCATAACGCCGCGAGCGCTACTCCGCCAACGCTTTCCGTATCAACGCCGCGGCTTCGGCGGCTTCCATATAGAGAGGAGGCGTTTTGACGTTTCGCGCCGGGGCGTAGAGCTTCCGTACCCGCGTGGGCGAACCCGCAAGCCCGTAGTTGCGAGGGTCGGAAGAAGGCAAGTCCGCGAGTCCCCAAATCGTTATGGGCAGCCTTTGCGCCGCGAGCCTGCGACTCAGACTCGGCGCGCGCGGTTGAACCGCCTCCCGTCCAACCGCGAAGAGCGCCGGGTATTCGCCTTGAACCCGCGCCGTGCCCGCGGAAAGTTCCTGTAAAACCGAATAACCGTCCGCTCTAAAATACTCAATCCCCTTGACCCAACCCACCGCGGGTAGCCCCAGTCGCGCCGCCAGCGCAAAGGGAAGTTGCGCCGTATCCCCGTCGACGGTCCGTTGCCCGCAAAAAATCATATCCGGAACGCCGTACTTTCGCAAAGCCTCGGCCAGCGTCCGCGAGGTGGCCGTGACGTCCGCGCCGGAAAATGCCGTATCGCTTAACAAAAGCGCCCCCGTCGCTCCCATAGCCAAAACCTCCCTAAGCGCCCGTTCCGCGGAAGGCGGTCCCATAGTAACCGCGAAAACTTCCGCCGTAGCTCCCCCCGCGCTTCCCGCCGCGGCTTGTAACGCGGCTTCCACCGCAAACAAATCGTCGGGATTGAGTATCCCTTCGGCGGAACTTCTAATAAGAACGCCGGTCTTATCGTCCATCCGCGCGTTTCCAACGGGCGTCTGCTTGACGCATATCCCAATCCGCATAGCCCTAATCCTCCATAGGCTAAAACCCGCCCAGAAGCTTGTTCGGGTCAAACGCGCGAAGGATGAAGCGGATCTGTTCCAGCCGTTCCGGGCGAAGATGACGGCAAAAGAGATTCCGTTTGAGCCGCCCGACGCCGTTCTCCGCGGTCAAAAGTCCGCGGTCCCGTACGACCGAATCCGCCCAGCGGTCTATCAGAACGCGGCAACGGGAAAGCTCGTCGCTGTTTTCAGGCAGAAGGTTCACGTGAAGCCGCCCCTCGGCGATGTGTCCAAAGACGAAACCGCGTAGCCCTTCCTCTTCCATGTCCCGGCGGTAGGTCTCGCGGTACATGCCTACCAGTTCAGGCGGGACCATGAAATCCATAGCGGTCTTACGCAAATCCGGCGATACTTGCCGTATCTTGTCCAGTTCCGTATTGATAAGCTCCGGCGCGGCGTGGCGCAAAAGATGGAATTTCTCAAGCTCCGCGGGACTCGCCGCAGCCCAGGTGTTCTCCTCGCCGCCCCCAGACGCCAGAAACAGCTCCAAGTGTTCGGTCAATACCGCCTCAAGAGCCTCCGAATCATTCCCTTCAAGCTCGACCTGAACAGCCGCGTCCATAAGAGGGTTGACGAAGGGGAGCCGCCGCAAGGTCGCGCTTTGTGGCGCGGCGCTCCGTATCAATTCCAGAGTCGGACGGTCGTAATACTCAAGCGTGGAAAGCGCCTCGCTCTCAAAACCGCGTTCCCGGCGCCGCCGAAGGGTTTCGGCGAAGTCAATCGCTGCCCTATCTTGCTCAAAAAAGTAAACCACGCCCCAAACCGCTGACGGCTTTTCCTCAAGGCGCAAAGAAAGCTCCGCCGCGAAACCTAAAAGCCCTTCGCTACCCTCCAGAAAATCAACGAGGTCCAATCCCGGACGAGGGTGCAGGAACCGGACGCCCCCGTCCGGAAGCCCAGTATCGCAAGAGAGACGCTTCCCGTCGGGCAACGAACAGCCGGTTTCGTCAAAATAATACCGTCCCCGCTCTACGCGCCAAAGTTCCCCGGTCGGAGTAAGCCATACAAGCCCCTGAACATGGTCCGCCACGCCGCCCCAACGGAGAACGTTGGGGCCCCGGGCGCCGCACGCGAAAGCGCCCCCCACGCTCGCCGTGGTTTCGGTGGGATTGGGAGGGAAACGCAGGCTCCGCGCCCGTTTCCGAAACAGCGCCTTGGTTTCGGCGTCCCAGTCGTCAGGGGGAATTCCTTGGGACAGCAGATTCGTTACGCCGTCAAAGCTCGTTCCCCCCTGAACGCGCAGAATCGGAACGTCCCCGTCGGCGAATCCCAATGGACGGTTCATCCTTTCAGTAGAAAGGATAAGCCCGCCGTTGGGAACAGCCCCGCCAGCGACGCCGGTGCGAGCGCCTTGAATAGTGAGCGGAATTCTTTCGTCGGCCGCGCGGCGTATAGCGGCGCGGGCTTGAGAGACGTCTTCAGGAAAGACGATATTATCGGCGCGTCCGCTCAAACGAGACTCGTCGCGCAAATAACCGAGATAGCCGTTTGCGGCAGCGATAAATTCAATTTCCATCATTTCTTGTTTCATCGTTTCATAATTTTATTCAATAACACAAAAATCTTAAAAACAAACCGCGCCCCCTAGTGATAAGCCGTGTAAATTTCCAGTCAAGTTTTTTTGCGTTGGAAGCTATTTTTCGCCCTTTATTTACTAGTTTCCATCTCAAGCGCGTCTATAAATTCCTCCGCGGAGGAGACGATTCCAACGTCAGCGTAATGAAAAATAGGCGCGTTCTTATCTGGATTCACCGCTATCAACGCGGCTGTAGTATCAATCCCCGCCATGAACGCGGCCGCCCCGGATACTCCCACCGCGACGCAGACCTTCGCGCCAATACGGACGCCGGATTGTCCGATAATATCGGCGATTTCCCCCCAGCCGTTAAGCGCGGCTGGACGACTGAACCCAAGCGGAGCGCCAAAACATCCCGCGACGCGCCGAAGCCGGTCGCACGCGCCCTTGCTCTCCATTCCTCGTCCGGCGACGAATATCAATGGGGCGGTTTCCAGAGGATTAGCGGGAAGGGTTTCCGTCTGTTCATACGCTAAAATCCAATGAGGCAGGGTCAAAGGTTCTGACGAGCGGCTTTCTATTCGAGAATAGTCGCTCTTTTCGGCGGGACGCGCTGTTTTTTTCCCAACGACGGTCAAAATCGCGGGGTAATCCACGATTTCAACATCCCAGTCGAGGTTTGAACCGCACGCCTTCTTGCGGGCGAAGACGCGCCCTCCTTCCCGCAGGAGCGTCGTGGTTTCCGGGAAACAGCCGCGGTTAAGCCGGACCGCGAGACGCGCTCCTAGTTCATGGTTTGCCAAAGTTTCGGGAAGCAGGATAAGATCTGGACGCCGCGCCGCGCAGAGCTCTTCCAACCATCGGAGACAGCCCTCGGCGCAACGAATATCCCAAAGACCTAAAAGCCATAATTGAACTCGGTCGCCCGCTTCATAGACGGGGACGATGAAGTCCCAGAGGAGGGATGCGGCGGAATCCGCTCTGTCGCGTAGAACAAAGGCTATTGTCATCGCTCTCGCCTTTGCGGATATTCTTCTCGCAGTTTAGAGACGATCTCGGTTATATCCTCTCTCGCGGAGAGGAAGCGGCAGGTTTTATGCGACTCGTCCCGGCTGAACCGTAACGCTTCGGCTACGGTCTTGCGAGCCATGGATAACGCCGGCGTTTCGGCGCTTCGTTTGGACGCGGCCATCCGTGCGCTCAACGTTACCGCCCTGAGCGCTGACACAGGGCTGTTTCCTAGTACCGCCATGATGGGCGGTCGGACGCGCAACCGCTCGCGGACCGTATCGCTTATCCGTTTGATTTCAATCTCGCCGACGTCGCAAAGCGTCATCTCTTCAACTCCCGTTACTACAGGAATACCGAGCGCTTCGGCGAGCGACAAGGGTACCGTACCAGTATCGGCGTAGCCCGCCTGACGTCCCGCAAGGATAATATCATAGCCCGCGGAATTGAGGTAGTTCGCCAGTACCGCCGCGGTCCGCCGCGGGTGGAATTCAAAGGACGTTACCGCTTCCGCATCCGTATGGAAACCGCTCCAAAGGTCTAATACCCGGTCAAAGCCCGCCGCGAATAATATTTTGCAGAGAGACGGGGGAAGAGGAGACGCTGTGAGAGCGGTACATTCGGTCTTCTCGCCGCCCGCTTCCCAAGCCGAACGCAGTCGCAACGCCGTCTCCAATGCGCTCTCGTCAAAGCATCCGAAAACTCGATTCACATAGCTTAAATCTACGGCAAGGCTGAAGTTGTTCCAGTCCTCTTCAACCACTTGATCGAATTCGGGGACAACCTTAAAACAAACGACAATCTTCATCAGCGCCCTTAATCGGTCAGTAGAACGCCCTTATTCAGTATCCGATTTGGGTCGAGCGCTTCTTTAAGTTTACGGAGGAGCGAATAGGAACTGCCGTGTTCCTCCGGCATCCAGCGGGTGCGGTACTTGCCCGAGCCGTGGTGGTGGGCGATACTACCGCCCCGCTTCAACGTTTCCTCCATTATCACCGAAATGGCCTTCATGTAATCGGTACGAGCGGATTCTGTTCCGTCTTTTACGATAAAGCCAAACATAAAATAAATATTAGTTCCCTGTATATAGCTGTGGGAGGAGTGTCCGCTAACGGAGACCAAGTTCGGCATCTCTCTGGGAAGGCGTTCCCGCACCGCTTCGTAAATATCAGCGATTCCTGACCATGGAGCGGATATTTCGCAAGTATCAGCCACAACGCCGTGGCGGTAGTAAATCGGTTCGTCTATGTGATAACAGGCGTCGTTCCGGGTCTTGAGCCAAGACTCAACGGGTCTCGTTCCCAAGTCTATGGTTTGGCGGCGTTCGGCGATTTCGGCGATTCCCTGTCCTGTAGCGGCGGTAATAAGAGCCGGTCCCTCGGCAAGGAAGAGGATGACGCTGTAATCCTCCGGTATAGAGCCGCTGAACATACGTTGTACTTCCTCGGCGTCGTGGAGCCGCGCCACCGCGGGACGGTAACCTTCTACCATTACCTCTCGGATAAAGTCGAGTCCGGTAGACATGTCTTTCACCGCCCATGCGCGCATCCATCGGGTTTCTGGACGGTAACGGAACAGCTTGATGGTAGCTTCGGTAATAAAGCCGAGCATTCCCTCGCTACCGATGAAAAGATGCCGTAGATCAGGACCCACCGACCGCCGAGGACTGTTCTTTATCCTGATAATCTCGCCGTCCGCAAGGACCGCCTCAAGCCCTACCAGAAGGTCCTCAATACCTCCATACAGCGTGGAAAATTGCCCTATGCTTCGGGTGGCGATAAGCCCGCCCAGTTGAGCCAACGACAGGGACTGAGGGAAATGTCCGGTAGTAAACCCGCGCTCGTTCAGGTATTTTTCCAAATATTCCAGTGAGGTTCCGCATTTAGCGGTAACTAGCATATCTTGTTCATTCAGAGCGATGATTCCATTCATCTCGGAGCCGTCAAGGATAACTCCTCCCTCTTCCGGTTCAATACTTTGGGTAACGCTGGACCCGCCGGTGCGGGGAACCGTATCAACTCGGTTTTGATTGAGAAAAGCAAGGGCTCTGGAAACTTCCTCCGTACCGCGAGGTTTCACCACGCAGGCCGCCTTGGGCGCCCAGTCCTTGCCGTCGAACCGTTCATATTGCCTGAAACCAATGTAATCCGTCGAAGCTTTTCTGATTATCTCCGGGGAATCCTGAACTCTATCCTCGCCGAGTAGAGCCTGTAATCCGCTCACAATCGCCTGTTTATCCATTTATCCATCCTTTCTGTTAATTGAGCGGGACGCCGCTATATCCACGCCGGTATCGCAAATATTTTTAACGATAATATCTCCACAGCGCACAGGAGCGCGTACTTTCATTCCGTAGAGTACCTCAAGGCACCGTCCAAGCAAAGCCTTCGGCGCTTCCTTTACGCTTATTACCGGCAATCGCGGCAGAGAGCCTCCTACAATCGCCACCGTAGTGGCGATCATCCGCGTAGGTTCCCGGTATTCATGGACGCCGTGCTTTTCGCCTCGCGGACACTCGTTTCCCGTAACGGTAATCTTTCCCTCCGTTTCGCTAACCGTAAGACGACAACTATTGGGACAGACTATACAAATAAATTCCTTTGTCATATTAACCTCTCGCGGCGTCTTGCCGCATTTCAACCAAAAGCGGTCCCCGCGTATCGAGCTCGAAACTGATCATCTCCGGGGGCGCGACATAGCGGCAACGCCTTTTCAATCTGGTATTGCCGTCTTCCGCGGAACAAATCAATTCCGCCGCGGCCGCAGGTTTCTTTACTCGCAGGAAAAAGGCGGTTTTTCCGGCGGAAGACTCCCGGCGGATCCGCTGCGGAACCACAAAGTTGACGTTTTCCCCGGCTTCTACCGGGTCCCAGCCGGAGGCGGAAAGTTCTCCTCGCAGAAAAGCCAACGCGCCGCGAGCGGCGTTTTCTCCGGATTGGGATACATAATCTACAAGGTCAAACACGGCCGCTACGTTTCCGGCCGCGAATATCCCCGGTACGCTGGTCATAAACGCCGAATCCAGCGCGGGTCCCTTGGTTCGGGGGTCGATCTCTACGCCTGCCTTGACGGACAGTTCGTTTTCTGGAACCAGCCCCACCGCCAACACGAGGAGGTCGCAGGGGACCACCGTTTCCGTACCGGGGATGGGCTTGCGGTCCGGACCGACTTTGACGGTGGTAACCGACTCCACCCGGCTCCGCCCATGAACCCAGCTCACGGTCTCTGAAAGATGCAATGGGATATTAAAGTCGTCAAGACACTGCACGATGTTTCGGGTCAGTCCGCCGGGATTTTCCATCACCTCGTATACCCCCTTTACCGTTATGCCCTCCAGGGTCATACGCCGGGCCATGATGAGTCCGATGTCGCCCGAGCCAAGTATCACCGCGGTTCGTCCGGGCAGATACCCTTCCATATTGATGTAGCGCTGTACCGCCCCAGCGGTGAGCGCTCCGGCGGGGCGGTCTCCATAGATCAACACTTGGGCGGCGGTACGTTCCCGGCAACCCATAGCCAGGATGATCGCCCCGCATTCAATGTCGAGTATCCCGTCCCGTTTGTTACAGGCGAATATCCGCCGCTCAGGAGTAATTTCAAGGACCATCGTCTCTGTGAGTACGTCGATACCGGAACAGGAGGCTTCCACCTGGTCAATAAAGGTCTGAGCGTATTGGGTCCCTGAAAGACGGCGGCCGAATCGGTGTATCCCGAAGCCGTCATGGATACACTGCTGGAGGATGCCCCCCAGTTCCGCGTCCCGTTCCAGGAGGAGTACCTTTTCCGCGCCCAAACGTTTCGCTTCCAGGGCCGCCGCAAGCCCCGCCGGTCCCGCGCCAATCACGGCAATATCGGTTTGCGTTTTTTTCATAGTACCGCGGCCCCCTCGTCCGCTTCGGGCCGATTATCCGCCGACAAGACGTTGGTCCCTTCCCCTCGCAGAGTTACGCTGGTTAGGTCAACGCCCATTTCGCGAGCCAACAGCTCCAGCACACGAGGCTGGCAAAAGCCGCCTTGACAACGCCCCATGCCCGCTCTGGTACGGCGTTTTACCGCGTCTACCGACGACGGCGGAACAGGGGAGCGCAACGCCGCGAGAATTTCCCCCTCAGTGATAGTTTCACAGCGGCAGACAACCCTGCCGTAGGCCGGGTTCCGGTGGATAAGCTCGTCCTGCTCCTTCCGGCTTAGATGGCGGAATTCCGCCTCCCGCTCCCTTATGGGATTGAAAGATGGATTCCGCTCCAGGGGGAAACCGTCTCTGGCTACAGCCTCGACAAGAATCCCCTCGACCATTTCGGCTACCGCGGGCGCCGCCGCAAGCCCCGGCGACTGTATGCCCCCTACGTTGATAAATCCCCCGGTAACAGGGGATGCTTCAATGAAAAAGTCCTCTTTGTAATCCGCGGGGCGGCTTCCAGTGAAAAACCGGATAATGTCTCCGTATCCGATGCCGTAATCTTCCCCCAGGGACATGGCGTAGGCTAGGTCTTCCGGGGTGGAACTCAAGTCTTCCTTATCGGGTACCTCCGTAGCGGAAGGTCCCATCAGGATGTTCCATTCGGGGGTACGGCACATACCTCCGCCCTTGGAGTCGCTGTTCTTCTTCTTTTGGGGGCTCCGGTCTAGCAGTCCCGCGAGGGAATGGTAAATCGGCTTGCGGTTCTTGTCGAGAATGGCAATCGTCCCCTTTCGGGGGTGGATGGTGTAGCATTTATCTCCGGCCATGGCGGAAATCTCGTCGGCGTAAATTCCGGCGCAGTTGATGATGTAAGGGGCTTCGATGACGCCGCGGCTGGTAAGGGCTCCGGTTACTCGTCCGTCTTTCGTCAGAATGTCGGCGACCGTGCAGTTAAACAGGAACTTTACCCCGTTCATAGCGGCGTTTTCCGCTAAGGCGACCGCGACCTTGTAGGGTTCTACCAGTCCCATTGACGGTAACCATATAGCGACGGCCGGTTCTATTCCCTGTTCGGCGAATCCGGGCTCAATGCGTTTCGCCTGTTCCCCATCAAGCGTTTGGGGATTGGAAACTCCCATAGCTCGGAAGCCCTCGACGGCTTTTTCGAGGAGAGGGCGCAACTTTAAGTCGGTAACCGCCCCCATGACGCCGCAACGTTGGAGTTCAAATCCTAGCTCATGCGCCCATTGGGTGTACAACTCATTTCCTCGTATGTTGAGCTTCGCCTTGAGGGTTCCCGGCTTTACGTCGTGTCCGGGGTGAATGTTGCCGTTATTCGCCTTGGTCGCTCCGCAAGCCACGTCGTCAGCTTTGTCCACGGCGAGGATACAGAGGTTATACTTTGAAAGCTCCCGGGCGACGGCGCACCCTGATATACCCGTCCCGATGATAAGCACATCAACCGCGTCAATGCGCCCTGCCGCCATCCCCATAGCTCGGTATGGGCTGTAGTCCTTGCGGGGCGCGGGCTTCCCGCGGACGGCAAGCTCGTTCACCACGTTTCTGACTTCCGGCGTTTGCGCCGCCAGATGCCCCGCCGCGACAACTTCTTCCCAAGAGGCGCATTCGCCCCGAATCGTGAGGATACCCCGCTCGTCAATGGAGATTTCCGCCTCCACATCCGGCAGGGCTTCTTTCAACGTATTTCTGATTATTTCTAGCATTCAACGCTTCCTAATTTTGAATGTACAAACATATATATTTTATGATAACCTCGCCGTCGCACTCTGTCAAGGAAAATATTAAAGCTATTCACAAAACATGGCGAGCGCTCAAATCTCGCATCTTCGTTGGGTTGATTCAGCGTCTATGCGACTCTACATAAAGAGTCTGTTTTTGAAGTCAATGTCGAAAAATTTCCGCGCTTCTGCGAGCCGCATAATAACCCACTCGCGGGAACGCCGTGGTTCAAGTTTTTCCGGCAATTCTTTGATGATACGGTCGGCTTCGTAAGTTTGCGCGGCGTTGTAACGCAATTCGTCCAGTTTTTTGTTGATAACAAAGTTTTTTTTGTCGGTTCTCCATGCGTCGACAATGGTTTTAATTGTCGCCGACGCGATAACTTTTTCCCCAAAATAGTCTTCAAGCGTAAGACGCCGGACAAATTCCGGCGTTTCATCGCAACTTTTCGCGACGACGCTGGTAATAATATCGGAAGATACCTTGAGAATATCCGGCGGACGAGCTTCTTCGTCTTCGGAACGAAGAACATCGAGCATATCCGAAACTAGCGGTAACATCCGCCGTAGGTACTCGCGGTAGAACGCCGTGCCTATATTTTTCTGGATACGGCGCACAAGATTACTTTTCAAAGTATCCAGTTTATCAATTCCTATTCTGACCCGAAAGACAGCCATACGTTTCACCATCTCCGGCGCGACAACTTTGACGTCCTCGTTCACACAGATAACGACAGCCGAATAATTGAGCAATTTATCCGCTACGCCGAATCTATCGTTCTTTACGGTCTCAACCGCGTGGTCGTCAAAATGCCGCTTGTCTATATCGTCAAAGATAATCGGCGTTCCTTTGCCGGCGTGTTTCATGGCGTAAATAAAGGTTTTGGTGAAATTTATATTCTCCACATTCTTGGGTATAAGCCCAATCGTCATCTTGAGAAGCGTCTCAAGAAATTCCGACTTACCCGCGTTGCTTTGCCCGTAAAGTAGAGCGAACGACGGGTAAGAAAGCAGATTGTGATTGTTTATGGCCGCGGTAGTACGGAGCGGCGCCATAAACGGGGCCGCAAAAAACCAGTTGGCAAGCTCGAAATACCGCTTCTTTGCAGTAGCAACGTCGCCATGAAAATCGTTGAAGCCGTCCATATATTCCAAAAAACGCGAGACGTCGTTCCGAACGTCGTCTTTATTAGGGGAAAGGTCGAGAGGCGTTCCGTTTAACGAGACGGTTTGCGCTTCCACGTCGATAATAAGCGTTGGATATTCTTTTTTAAGCTCTTTTTCCTGCGTCATTCTATCGGAAAAACGCCTCTGCATACGCTTTATAGTCTCTGGAATAAGGCGGATAATTCCTTGCTTATCCGGTTTCTCGTCTTTTGAGACGACTTCGGCGTATTTCTTAAGGCTTTCCTTCACATCAACGACGAAACGCGCGGACTCGTCCTGAACCGGCGACGGCTGAAGGACGATGCAGTTTTTTACGAGAACGGTTTGAGCTATCGGCAGGGCGTCGATGCGCGAAGCGTTAGCCATGAGGCATTTCTTTGTTATGTCGTCCGCGCTATTCGCTTTCAGTCTATTGAACTGCGCGGAATAATAATCAAACGCCGCATTGTCGTCGAAATAACAAATATTCTCGCGCTGTTTCCCGGAAAACGCCGCGTTTGAGAGGTTGGCGGACCCGATAATGACCCGTTGTCTGCCGTCGTCCGCTTCTAAAATGTACGTCTTTTCATGGGAGAGTTGTTCACGCGCTATAAAAAGACGTAACGCGCCGCCGTCTATGAGCGAGACGAGATCCATTTTGTTTTTTCCCGATATTTCCTTGATGAATTCGCCAGACACACTCTGATACGCGAGTATATCTTCTATTCCTGACGATAAGACTTCTTCAAACCCAAATATAATTTCCGCATAATTGAACTTTTTTAGGAGTTTGCAGACAAAATCCACGCTTGAGGAGTAAGTTATCGCCCGCAAACTGTTGAAACCGTCAAATAATTCTTCCCATGTAAGCGTTTCTTTGGCGATAAAATCAGCGCGGACAACAGAAAGCGCGTTTGATATGTCGTTAAAAAGCATTATTGCTCCTTTGTTAATAACGCCGCAAATAAACGTCTTTCACGATGATTCCGGTAGGGATACGCCGTACGTTTTAAACGTCTTTATTCTTGCGTATTGATTAAAAGCCTGGAAATCATCCTTGGCGTCTTTATTTCTTTTCTTTTTCATGTCGCCGCGCTATGCCGATACAAACGCCCACGGCTCGTTCGTTATTTGGAGAGAAAAAGGAAAAAGGGAAAGGGCGGTGAACGGGACGGTTTATCAATCTTCCGTTCACCGCGAACGCGGTCGAACCGCCGCCGTCCATATTCAAGCCTTGCTCCGCGCCAATCGCCGACAGTATCAGAGCGATTTCTCTTTCGGTTGCGCCCACGCTTGCCGTCTGTCTGCCGTCGACGGCGAGCATATACAAGACGCGCCCTTTATCGGAAAGTCCGACCGCGGTCCGCGGGTGACGCGCCGCGGACCCTAAAACGCGCTCCGCGACTTTTCCGTCTTTAAGCGTTACGCGGAAGCCGCCCACGGCGTTTTCAATATGTTCGAGCGTCGAACTGTCGATTTGGCTTTGCTCTACGATTTCCGCGCTCCCGTCTGTTTTGAAGACTAGGGCCGCGAACGACGGATTTGGATTCTGCCACAACAAACCGTCGACGACGAAAACGCCGGCGACTCGCCGATTCTCCCCTTCCTTCGCGCTCGCAAGGTCAAACGGCGAAGCGTTTATCGCGGCTATGCACCCGTTTCGCCGCGCAAAAGTACTGACGAAAACGCTCGGAACAACGCCGAATTCCTCGCCGGGCTCGTTTAGGATTATTCTAAAACCAGCGTCCAACTCCACTCGCAAAAAGTAAAACATTAGACGCGGTTCTCCTATTTCTCCCTGCCCAATATCGAGACCGTCCATCAGATTTTCCCACCGCGGGGACCAATCTTCTAATACCACGCTTTTTGGGACTGGTTCTCGAAAGAATTCGCCCTTCTCGCGTACCGAAGCGCAAGATAGACAGACGAGAAAAATAAGCGGATAAATACGCGTCGTCATTTGTACTACCTTTTTGAGGTATTGACGGCGTTACAAAGGTTATAACGCCGTTGGGAAGCAGTCGCCAAAGCTTACCAGTCAAACTTGAACACCGTTTTTTCAGAATAATCCCTTTCGGGACCGAAGATACAAGACGGAAACTGAGGCTTGTTCGGAGAATCCGGAAAATGTTGGGTTTCTAGGCAGAAGCCGGCGCGCTTGCCATAGACCGAACCTGTCTTTCCTTGAACGCCGTCGAGGAAGTTTCCCGTATAGAACTGAACGCCAGGCTGTGTGGTAAAGACGCGCATAGTCCGCCATGAAACAGGCTCGAAAACCTCGGCGCAGGGACGCAATTTGCCGACGTCGCCGTCGATTACAAAACAATGGTCGTACCCATGAGGCGTCAAGCCAATATCGTTTCCAATGGGCTTCCATATCCTGAAATCAAAAGGCGTACCCTGCACGGGTAAAATCTCGCCTGTCGGAATACCGTAAGCATCGACTTCTACATAGTAAGACGAATGAACGACAATATCATGCGCGAGAACGTCTCCTCTTCCTTCGCCCGTAAGGTTGAAATACGCATGATTAGTCAGGTTCACCGGACAATCCGCATCAACCTTCGCCTTATAGTCCGCCGCTACTTCGTTTGACTTGGTGATCCCATAACAAACCGAGGCTTTCAGCTTGCCGGGGAAACCTTCGTCCCCATCCGGGCTGTCCAACTCAAAGCGGACAAAGACCCCATCGTCCGTTTTAAATTGCTCCGCCTTCCACACGAGTCTGCCGAAATTTTTCAAACCAGAATGGAGGCTGTTCTCTCCATCATTTTTGAGCAGTTTAAACGTTTTGCCGTTAAGGTCAAACTGGGCGCCGCCTATGCGGTTGGCGAAACGTCCAACGGTAACGCCGAAAAAAGCCGCGTCCATAGCGTATCCGCCTAGCGTCGAATAGCCAAGCAGGACATCGGCGACGCCGTTTTTCTTCGACGGCACATACAAAGACGTTAGCGCCGCGCCTAAAGTAGACGCCGAGAGACGCAAGTCTCCCGCGGTCAGTGTGTAAAGGTCAATTTCCTCTCCAGAGGAAAGAGTCCCGAATGTTTTCTTGGTTATTTTCATGGAGAAAGTATATCATAAGAATAGAAAAAAAACAAGCGATTTAATTTTAATAAAAAATTCCTGCCGCCTCGATATTCTGTGTTGAGAAGATTAGAAAGAGAGTCGCCGCTAGCCGCCCTCGAGGGCGGCTTTCGTACAACAAAACTATTTACGCCTATAACGCCACGGCTTTTTGTTCGCCGATGTTGTGTTTCTCCGCGAAGCGAGTCAGTATAAGGGTCAACGCGCCGTCTCCTGTAACGTTGCAGGCTGTACCAAAACTATCCTGAAGAGCGAAGATACTGAGCATCAACGCCGTGCCAGCCGCGTCGAATCCAAGAACCCCGACAATCAGTCCCAAAGACGCCATGACCGTTCCACCCGGAACGCCTGGCGCGGCGATAGCGAATATGCCTAAAAGTAAACAGAACAGAATCATCGTGGGGAGTTCGGGCATACGCCCATAGAGAATCTGAGAAACGGTCATTACGAAGAAGGTTTCGGTAAGCACGGAACCGCATAGGTGAATGTTTGCGAAGAGCGGGACGCCGAAGTCAACCATGTCGCTACGGAGAGCGTCCGACTTGTGGGCGCTCTTCAAGGCGACCGCCAACGTAGCGGCGGAAGACATGGTTCCGACAGCAGTGAGGTAGGCGGGCCCGTAGTGCTTCACCACGCGGAGGGGATTTTTGCCGGAATAGACGCCCGCTATCGAGTAGAGCAACGCCAGCCAGAGGTAGTGTCCCACCATGACGATGATAATCACTACGAGGAATACTGGTAATTGGCGCGTAATAGAGCCTTCGTAGGCGAGGTTGGCGAAGGTCGCCGCGATGAAGAAGGGCAAGAGCGGGATAACAAGAGAGCTTACGATGGAAAGGACTATCTTCTGGAATTCTTCGAGAAGATTAATCCACGTCTTCGCCTTGTTCCATGCGGCCGCAAGTCCTACAAGCAGGGCGATGACTAACGCGCTCATGACCGGCATGATTTGAGGGATGTCAAGAACGAAGACGACCTTGGGCAATTCCTTGTTAGCCTCCATCACGCTTGGGATGTTGAGGTGCGGAATGACGCCGTAACCTGCAAGCATAGACGCAAAAGCGGCGCCGATGCTAGAAACGTAAGCTATCACCAGGGCGAATCCTAGTAATTTGGACGCGCTGGAACCGAGTTTGGTAATAGACGGCGCGATGAAACCGATGATGATGAGAGGAATACAGAACATGATGATCTGTCCTAATAACCTCTGGATAGTTCCTACTACCTGCATCACAGCTTCGTTAGCCACGAGACCGATAATAATGCCGAAAATCAGGGCGATTATTAGCCTGACTGGTAAACTAGAAAGAAAACCTTTCATAAAACACTCCTTGCCATTCTTAAAAGACAGCCTAAAGCCGCCTCCTCCTTAATTTACGGCGGCTTGAAAAAGACGTTTTTCTATCCGTCATAACGGCGTGGATTTCCGCGCTCAATGAGGTAGTTTAATGGCGTTTCAGATTCTATCACTCAAGAAATAGAAATGCAAGCTGTTTATTAAAATTTTTTATATCTTATTAAAATTTTTTTATATCTTTTTACTTGACAAAAAGAGAAAATATCCCTAAAATTATACTTGTTATGGAAACAAAAAATTCGACGGGCGCCGTTGCGTTCACTAAAAAGGATAAGCAGACTCTCGAATCGATGAAGACGATTGCAGACGGCGTAGCGGCTTTTTTGGGCGAGAACTGCGAGGTAGTGCTACACTCGTTTGACAGCCTCGACAAATCTATCTTTCATATCGTAAACGGTCAGGTAACGGGACGAAACGTGGGCGCGCCTCTCACCGACCTGGGCATGAAGTTGTTCACCGAATCGAGTAATTCTAACAAGGACGTTACCGAGTGTTATTATTCCAAAAACGCCGACGGAAAGCTCTTGCGCTCTATTACGATTCTGATACGGAACAGCGAAGGTAAGCCCATCGGCATGATGTGTATCAACTTTGACATGGATGCGCCGTTCGTGGATGTTCTGCGTCTGTTCTGCGCAAAAGGACAACCGGAAATGGATAAGCCGCCGGAGACTTTTGTCAACAGTATAGAGGAGCTTATTGAAGTAACGCTGAGAGAAGCTCGTATCGCAGTGAACGGCGACAACAATATTCCAAACAACGTCAAGAATAAGGCGATTGTTGGCGAGCTTATCAAAAAAGGCATCTTCGATATACGGGGAGCCATAGATATTGTGGCGTTGAAACTGTCGGTTTCTCGCTATACCATATACAATTATATTCGAGAGAATAAATTTTTCGCATAACAGGAGGTTTTTATGAAAAAAGCGGTAAACAGTTTTTCCGCGCCCAAGGCGATTGGTCCCTACTCTCAGGCGATTCAGGCTGGCGGGTTTCTCTACGTTTCAGGGCAATTGCCCATTGACCCAGTCGACGGCTCCATGCCGGAGTCCATCGAGGCGCAAACCCGGAACAGTCTGCAAAACATCGACGCTATTCTGCGCGAGGCGGGATACGGCAAAGACGACGTGGTGAAAACAACGGTTTTCCTTGCGAATTTGGCGGATTTTGACGCTGTGAACAAGGTCTACGGCGAGTTCTTCGCGGGTTGCATGTATCCAGCGCGCGCCGCGTTCCAAGTCGCCCGGCTCCCCAAAGATGCGGGAGTCGAAATAGAAGCGGTCGCGTACAAGGGGTAAACTTTGTTAAACGCTGATCCATAGATTCACACAGACAGCGTGAAATTTGTAAGGGCAAATTTTGTCGGCGTCTATGTGATTATATAGTTTATTAGAAGTCTATTAATTAGGGAGGTAATCATGAGCGATAACGACGATTTTCTGCTTGCGCAGGTGCGGAAATCTATTCAAATCGCTACGGGCTGTACCGAGCCAGTGGCGATTGCCCTTAACGCGGCCACAGCGCGCAAGAACGCGCCGGGCGAAATCAAGCGCGTCCAAATCAGCATGGACGAGGGACTGTTGAAAAACGCTTTGAAAGTAGGTATTCCAGGCGTGTCGGAGCGCGGTATTGAGATGTGCGCGGCTCTAGGGCTTACGGTGGGGAACCCGGACGACGGCATGAATGTGCTGGGCGACGTCCCCTCCGATGCGGAAGAAAGGGCGAAGAAACTCATTCCCCTCGTCGCCGTTTCCATCAAAAAAGACTGCTCGGATTTGTTCATTGAAACGGTACTGACGACCGACCAATCCGTCGTCCGCGTCGTTACTTCAAAAAATCACGATCATATCGCGCTTATTGAACATCCGCCGTTTACCGAATTCACGCAGGAAAAAGACTTGGACGCGGAGCGGCTCAAGACGTTCAGTCTGACGAAATTGAAGAATTTCGCCGAGAGCGTTGACATTGAAAAGATACGGTTCCTCAAAGAGGGGGTGGACGTCAACCAGCGTATTGCGGAGAAAGGGCTTGAGATGGGCTTTGGACGATCCCTTTCCCAGTTGAGTCGGAGCGCGCTGTGGGGCGATTCGCTTGTTACCTATGTGCAGAGCGTTACGGGCGCGGCGTCTTTCGCTCGTATGTCCGGAGTTCAGATGCCGGTGATGATCGCCACTGGAAGCGGTAATCAGGGTATTACGCTTTTCCTCACGGTTGCGACTGTCGCGGATAAATTACTTGTGAGCGAAGAGGCGCTTTTGCGTGCGCTTGCGCTTGCCCTATGCGTGAATCTGCTCTCAAAGGCGTATTTGGGGGCTCTTGCGCCGTTATGCGCGTGCGGAGTCGCATCCGGCTTGGGAGCCGCCGTCGGTATCGTACATCTTCTGGGCGGCAACGAGCGCCAGATGACCGGGGTGGTGCGGACCATGATTGGCGGGCTTACAGGCATGATCTGCGACGGGGCAAAGGAAGGATGCGCCAACAAGGTGGCGATTTCCGCGACCTATGCGGCGCTTTCCGCTATGACTGCGGCGTCAAACTTCTCAATCCCTTCCGACAACGGCATCCTCGCCGAGGACGTACATAGCATCTTTGAAAATTTGGGCTACCTCTCAAAAGAAGGCATGAAAAATACCAACTCCGCAATTCTCCACATTATGAACAAAAATCTGTAGCAGGTAAATTTTATTATTGTACAGATTGCCGCGGTTTATATTGACAGAAGATGAAAAAATCTGTTTTGCGCCGTTTCATAGGTTTTTCTGCGGCTGTTCGTACTATTACTTGAAAAGGTAGTAACTTCAAAGGAAAGCCTCATTTGTTAAAAGATCGTATAGCGAGAACGGAACGCTCGGTTTTTTTATCGCCCTTGCTACCCTGTCGTCCGTTATTGAATCTTTGGTCCCATGCATTGAGCAAACCCGACGGCGTTGAGGACCAGTAATTGCTTGAATCGCGAATAACGCCGGATTGATAAATCAAATTCAATTCGTCTTTCGACGGAAGGTACCAATTAGAATAGCCGCCGCTGGACCGTTCCGCAACCTCTTGAGCGTTCTTCCAATTATAACTACCCGGTACGCGACGGACTTCCATGTATGATCTGCCGCTCTTGTAAAAGACCAGACCGCCGCCAGGTCCTATATCGCCGATGTTTAGCGCGTCTGACGGTTGCGCGCTTACGCTTTTTTTGCCGAGCAACGAAGCGATTTTGGCTTCACTGTCGCTCAAATCTACCGCATAAGACACCTCGCGGACGGCTTTCTCTACATTCATGGCGTATACTCTGAATCGGTAAGCGGTACCTATTTCCTCAAGTCCTCCGGTTACTATGAATTGCGCGCCCAACATATTACCGATGGACTGCATCGATTCGTCGCTCACGTAGCCTGACGTCTGAAACTTCTGTTCGTTGAAAATCAAATCAAGCCGTTGCCTATCCACAACGTCGAGTTTCCGTCTGTTTGTTAAATAGTTCATAAGTTCTTCCACGACATAATGAGAGAATCTATCCGAAGAAGAAGTAAAGTTTAGCACAGCCGCCTTTGACCCCTGGGGCAGAGCTGTTTCAATATTCTGTCCCGCCTCCAGAATAGCGTTGTCAAGGCTTTTAGTTTGTTGGGCAAACAAACTCGCGCCCATGAAACTCATAACGCAGAATAGAAACCATATATTCTTCATACCATCCTCCTAAAAAGGCGTTGTTAGAAATCATAAAACTTTCAACAACATCTCAGTATATATTATTAAGAATAGTACCTTTTGGGGAAACTGTCAATGGGATATTCTTGACGGAACTCTGTCTTGCTATTTTTTAAAAATCAAATTTCTATATCTTTTTTATTTTTCAGTCAATTGACCATTGGCGTTTGAACTGAGCGATAATCAAAATCTATACTGCAATGCATACGCCTTTCTGGATAAGCTTTAATTATGATTGGAATATAGTATAAAAAATATAGATAAATTAATCGGTAATAGCAAACCATTATTCGGTTTGTGTAAATTAAAAAATCCTCGTCGCAGAGCGGCGGGGTATTGAATATGCCGCCTTGAAATCTTGGCGTACGCGGGGGGAAATAAATCCCCCGCGCCCTAGTTTTAACCGCCAGAGGGATGGGGTATCAAATCCCAAGGGAATAAAAAAGTGGGTAATCACGGAATAGATTGACAAAACAGGTTTCTTGCGTTATTTTAAAAACAATGATGAGAAAAAACCTGTTTTACGCCGTTTCGGCGATTTTCGCCGTGTTTTTCTGCGGCTGTTCGTATTATCAACCAGAGGAGGGAAAAGTAATCGTTCCTCCGGTTAAGGGTTTGGCGTCGACTGAAGACACGCTTGATATAACAGGCGTGAATTTTCCTGAACAGACGCTTCTCGTTTCCGCGGGGGAGCGTCGGAAGATCGACTTTGGAACCGATTCCGGGAAAACGATAAGGCTGGACGGGTTGAGCGCTAACGCCGTGTATCTGGTAAAGGTGAATCGTTCCGGCGCTGCGGTAAAAGCGCAGGATACCGGCGGGCGCGTCCGCGTCGACGGCGAGCGTTCCGCAATCGCGCCCGCCGAAGATATAGAGGATTACGGGATTGAATTCGTACTGAACAACGGGTCGTTTATACGTACCGATCACCGCCCCTCGCAAGAATTCAACCGCAATCCGCCGACGCTCTCGCCAAGAAGCTTCGTCTCCGCTCCTGTAGCGTCTCTCGCCCAAGTCGGCGACGTTAAACAATTCTGGGTGCAGGATAAGAACGATAACTGGATACGAATAAATGCGGCGTTGCGGGCGACAGCCGACCATTCTAACGTATGGGTCGCGGTGGATAATTTCGCCGATTCGTCTCGGTTCAGTAACGACAATAAAATAACGACGAAGCAAGCGCAGAACATAGCGGATAAGTTCGACGCTATCTATGGAAAGGAGACGGCGCTTTTCGGATATGAGTTCGGCGGCGGACTTCAGCCTACGGACGCAAACTACGGCGGGAAAGACGGAGACGTTAAGATTCAAATTCTCGTCTATGATATTGATTATGATTATTCGCGATATCAAACAAATGGAACTTTCGGCTATTTTTGGGGGAAGGATCACTACGATGAGGCAGGATACTACAGTAATTTGGCGGAAATGTTCTACATTGACGCTTATTTCACAGACGCGGCGCTTGAAGGTATATATTCAACGATGGTACACGAATTTCAGCACATGATTAACTTTAATGAAAAACAGTTAAAGAAAGGGAAACTATCCACGACGTGGTTTGACGAGATGTTGTCGCAACTCGCCGAAGACGTCATTGGTCCTTTTATCGGTATAGACGTTAAGAGCGCCGACCATCCGGTCAACGTCAGAATATCGTATTTTTTGGCTTCATACTGGAAAAGAGGATTTACCGAATGGCTGAACGCGGACTTCGAGGAAAGCATGATTTCCTACGCCAATGCCTACGCTTTCGGCGCGTACCTCGTTCGTAACTTCGGCGGCGCGGCGCTTATCAAAGACGTCATGGAAAACGATTACAGTAACATCGACGCAATAGACGCGGCGCTTGAGAAACGCGGTTTTTCGTTTGAGGAAGCGCTCGCCCAATACGGAGAAGCGCTCGTCTTTGCGGACGACGCTCACGGCTCTTTTAACAAAACCGTTACAACCACCGTCAATGGAATAGACTACAGCTTTACGGGCTTTGATATTTGGGATATAAAGAACTATTCGGCGGGGCAATACTATGGCGGCAAATTCGCTTATCCCGCGAGGGGCCCGGTCGTAATAGACGTCGGTTTTATATCGGCGATGGGACCATATTCCATTTTCGTTCAATCTTGCGCGGATTGGAAAAACGCGTCTGACGCTTTATCTTTTGAACTGAAGAAGCCCGAAAATTCGGCGATAGATTTCTACATCATCGTGAAATAGGATTTGGGAGAAAAAATGGCGCGTAAAGCCTTGCGTGCGGCAATAGGAGTCGCAGTTTTGCTCTCCTGCGCGGCGAATACCCAGACTCTGCGGGGTTATGTGCAAACCTACGGCGCTGAACCGCACACTTATGCGGGTATTGTGTCTGGCGGCAAGGTGTACGCTGTTTACCCGCCTGAGAAAGAGGCTGAACTGCGGAAATTACAGGGACAGACGCTCGAATTTTCTGTGCGTTTTCTTGACCCGCCCCAAGGCGAGGGCGGTCTCTTCCTCAAAGACGGGTGCGTAACGCCCCTGTCGTGGAGAACTTTAGACGAATGACTAGACGCGAGACTCTGTTCCCGCTGAACGTCCGGGAGCGGGATCTGCCTGCTGGGGGGTAGCGGGAGACACGCTTTGCGAGGCTCCCGCGCAGGGGGGCGCGGCGATAAGTATACCGCTTGCTGACTACGCTTTGGAAACGCGCCCCCCTCCTAACATAAATAGGTTCCGTACACAACACATAGGCTTTGCCTGCCTGTTTACAACCTGTTTACAAGAAATGCGCTTATTTGATATATTTTAGAAAGGAGTAAGCATGAGTAAGGTTTTTTTTACCGATTTACGGTGTAGGATGGGGGACAGCCTCCTCACGAAGCTGGACAGGCTTATCCAAAAGGCGGGTTTCGAGCGGATTGATTTCGACGGCAAATTCGTCGCCGTTAAGATACATTTCGGCGAACCCGGCAACTTGGCGTTCCTGCGCCCGAACTGGGCGAAGGTCGTCGTCGACAGAATCAAGTCTTTGGGCGGGAAGCCGTTTTTGACGGATTGCAACACCCTCTACGTGGGCAGGCGGAACAACGCCCTCGTACATCTGGACGCGGCTAACGAGAATGGATATTTCCCCTTGTCGACCGGATGCCAGAACATAATCGCGGACGGCTTAAAGGGCTTGGACGACGCGGAGGTACCGGTGCGAAACGGCGTCTATTGCAAGACCGCGAAAATCGGGCGCGCAGTAATGGACGCGGACGTCGTGGTTTCCTTGAACCACTTCAAAGGACACGAGGGCGCGGGATTCGGGGGCGCAATCAAGAATCTCGGTATGGGGTGTGGAAGCAGGGCGGGCAAGATGCTCATGCACAACGACGGCAAGCCCAACGTAACCTCGTCCCTGTGCCGAGGGTGCGGAATCTGCGCCAAGTATTGCAACCAGAACGCTATTAGTTTCGGCGCGGACAAGAAAGCCCGCGTCAACCAGAACCTTTGCGTCGGTTGCGGACGATGTATCGGCGCATGTAACTTTAACGCAGTCTCCAACGCCACCGAGTCGACGTCGGCTATGCTCGGCTGTAAAATCGCCGAATACGCGATGGCTGTGGTCGACGGGCGTCCCAATTTCCACGTCAACATCGTGAACCAAGTGTCGCCCTATTGCGACTGCCACGGGGAGAACGACGCGGCAATCGTGCCTGATATTGGTATGTTCGCCGGATTTGACCCGGTTAGTCTGGACAAGGCGTGTATCGACGCGGTAAACGCGGCGCCTGAAATCGTCGGCACGATCTTGTCGGAACGGAAACATTCCCATAGAGACGGAAACGGCGAGAGCGACCATTTCACCAATATTCATCCCGCAACGGACTGGACGTTTCAGATAAGCCACGGGGAAAAAATAGGGCTTGGTTCGAGTGTTTATGAATTGATTATGGTAAAATAGCCGATAATGAAAATAAGGCGATGAACCGGGCCGCCGCGACGCGGCGGGCGCAGACGCTCGCGCGCGTTGAGGAAAGTCCGGGCTCCATAGGGCGTGACGCCGGGTAACTCCCGGGCGGGGGTAAAACCCCGACAGCAAGCGCAACAGAAAACAAACCGCCCGCCGTTGTATTCCAGCGACGGGTAAGGGTGAAACGGCGCGGTAAGAGCGCACCGCGGGTTTGGCGACAAACCCGGCAAGGCAAGCCTCGTTAGGAGCAAAGTTAAACAGCGGCGCATACGCGGGCGTAACGACGTCCGCGCGAACTGCCCGTTCAGCCGCGGGTAAACTGCGAAGACGCGGTCTGCAAAGACGGCGGTAAGATAGATGGCGGCCGAACGTTCTCAATGAACGTTACAGAACCCGGCTTACGGTTCATCGCCTTTTTCTGAAATACCATATTTTGTAGGCATGATAGTATTCTTAATTGTATAAACTGACAAAGCCTTGTGAATGCGAACGCTTTCTTCAGCCTTGTACGCAATAGGCGTGGATGAGTAATTGATAAGCGCGTTATGTTTCGCGTCGTTATTCATTAGAATATTAAGCGTCTCTTGGCGTCAGACGCCCACATTAAACGATGAAAAGCGTTCCTTGTTGCGAGCCTTCGGTAAGCGCTGTTAATGCGCGGGCGCGGCCGCCGTGCGCCAGAATCATGGGGATACTGAAGGCGAGGCAGAGTTCAGCGGCGTCCAATTTTGTGGCTATGCCGCCTGTACCGAAAACACTATTCCCTCCTATGCTGATAATTTTGCGGGCCGATTCGATGTCGCTCACTTCTGTAATGAGTCGGGCGGAGTCGTCTTCCTTGGGGTTTTTGTCGAACAATCCGTCTATATCGCTGAACAGGATGAGGATGTCCGCGCTCCAGAGAATCGCCGAACGCGCCGCGAGCGTGTCGTTGTCGCCGATTTTGATTTCCTCCACGCTTACCGAATCGTTTTCGTTGATGATGGGAACGACGCCTTCGTCCACGAGGGTGAATAGCGTGTTCCGCATATTGAGAGAACGAAGACCGTCGCCAAAGTCTTCCCGCGTGAGCAGGATTTGGGCGATATGCCTGCCGCTCAGAGCGAAAGCTCTCTTCCATGCGGACATGAGTTCCACTTGTCCCACGGCGCAGAGCGCCTGTTTGTAGTGTATGTCCTGTTTGCGCGCCCATTTTCCCATCGTAGAAAGCCCCGCGACTTGGGCGCCTGAAGATACAAGCACGAGTTGTTTCCCGTTCTTGAGGAGACTCGCGACTTGAGAGGCGAATTCTTCTAAAAACGTCGTGTTGACCCTTCCATCTTGATCGGCAAGGGTGTTTGAACCGATTTTGACGACTATCTTCCTTGCCGATGCGATGACATCTTTTATCATGGCGCAATGCTAATGTAATTCGCGCCTAATTTCAAGAGGGGGAAAAGAGTTGCCAAAGCGTTCTGAAAAGTATTCCAAGAATAGCTCTTCTATCGTCCGTTTAGGACCCTCTTCGGACAAATCTTGACGACGCGCCGTCTTATTTCTCCGTTCTATGAAAAAGTTGTAGAATGTGCGCGGGTCTTCTGTGTCTATAAATTTATACGCTAGGTCCACCGCGCCGAAGAATTTATAGAATTCATCGGTTCCTATGGATGTCTTGCCTACGCGGAGTAACCGTTCCCGCTCTCGCTGGATGTCCTCGTAAGAAAGCCCAAAAACGAATTCCTGCAAGGACTGTATAGTTTCTTCGGGCGCCGTTTTCATAAAGACGTCCCAATCGGGGGGCATTTCTATAGAGAGCTTGAGGATTTCACTGTTGCCGTCCATGGTACCGAAGACCGGGGGAGACGAATACCGCGCCTGCCACAATTGTTCCAAATGAGAAAAACAAGGGTCCCCCGCGGATTGAGGAGCGTTGTTCCAAAGACGGATAAGGGCGTCCACCATAAGTTCCTTTGCCTTTCGAGGGAACCATGCGCTTTCCAGACACGCGCAATAAACCTTTTCGGCCATGAGTATACAAATGATAAGGAACATATTACTTTTCAAGTGCGTCCTAAATGCTGTGATGGGTTGAAATATTTGGGACAACTGAAACAAACTGTCGTATTTCAAGAGGAGAAAACTATGTATCGCCACAGCGCGTACGGGAATATAGAGCTTATTCGTAGTAAAACCGCCCATGAGAAGCTTTTCTTTTAAGCTGTGTTCCCGCGATATCCTCTGTTCCGGATAAATTTCCGGGTATTCAGCGACCGCGTTCCCGAACCGTTCGAGATGGTCAAATTCCTTTTTAACCTGTTCGCCGCGGTGGGAATAGTTTGTGTCAAGAAAAGCCCAAATTTGGTTCAATAACTCTTCTTCCTGTTCTGTAAAAATAACCATAATAATCCCTTATTATATATTATGCTATATTCTTAATACAACAAAAATTTTCAAAAAAAAGAGGGCGCTGTAGGCTTTGATGCGCTATAAACGGTATGAGTCGCTTTCAAGGAAAGTTTTTAAGGCTTCACGAGCGGAATCAAAGGCAATGTCTTGAAGAACGATGTTTTCCGGTTTTATGAAACGGACGCCGGCGATTTCTTCCGAGTCGACTCTGACGTCCGATAGTTCCAGAGCGGGCGCCGAAATCGTGAAATAAAAGTCGCACGTATGGTAAGTGATGTTTTTATACAGGTAAATATTGGGGAAGGATGCGAAAAATTTCACGTCTGGTCCGGGGTCAAAGCCGATTTCCTCGCGGCACTCGCGCCTGACGCCTTGGACCGCGTCTTCGCGGGGATTTACGAAACCGCCGGGTATTCCGAGTTTGCCCTTGCCCGGCTCTTTTTTTCGCTCCACGAAGAGTATGCCTTGTTCCGTACTTATGATGCAAGCGGTCGCGGCCGCGACGTTTTGGAAATACACGATCCCGCAGTTCATGCAGGAGAGTTTCTGGTCATTCTCAAATCTAACATTTGCAGAACCGCATTTCGGACAATACTTCATTCAATAAACTCCACCGCGGCCGCCAAATCCGCACAGCGTCGCCACACCTTGGACAGAATTTCGGGACGCGGTTCAATCAGGCTTTTCACAAACACGGAATGAATACCTGCCGCATGGAGACCGAGCAATCCGGGCGGAGAATCTTCAAAGCCGATACAGTCCGCGGGATTCTTTCCAAGCCGTTGCGCGGCGAGGAGGAATATGTCCGGAGCGGGCTTGCCGCGCTCGACCTCGTCGCCGAAAGCGAAAGCCGAAAAAAGCCCTTTCAAGCCGGCCTTCTCAAGCTTCCATAGCGCTCGTTTCATGTGGGTAGACGTGGCTATTGCGAGAGGCGTATTCAGTTTCGCGAGATGGTCAAACAGGGGAATCAGTCCCGGGCATAGGGCAATGCCGTTTCTTTCAAACTCATGGTTTAAGACGAGCATGGCCCGTTTCCGTATTTCTTCATAGGGAAAGCAGCCGCCGAATTCATCGGCGTAGACTTGCCTGCATATCGATTCGGAGACTCCCATGGTACGAGAGAACACCGCGTCCGAAATGGAGAAGCCCTGTTCCGACGCGGCCTGTTTCCACGCGCGCATGGAAGGACGCTCCGTGTCAAGCATAAGCCCGTCCATGTCAAATATTGCGGCGGCGAATTTAGGCAACGTAACTCTCCAGCATCTGTTGTCGAGAGGGGTGCTGAAGTCGTTTCATAGCTTTTTTCTCTATCTGCCGAATTCGCTCTTTGGTGAGGTTGAAACGGTCTCCCACTTCTTTCAGGGACATAGGCTTTCTGTTACCCAATCCGAAACGGAACCTGATGATGTCGGCTTCTTTTGAGCTCAGAGTTTCAAGCACGTTCTCGATATCTTCTTTGAGCGCCGCGTTCATAACTGACACTTCCGGCGCCTCGTAGTGTTTGTCTTCAACAAAGTCGCCTAAAACGGCCGAGTCTCGGTCGGAAGACAGGGGCATATCGATGGAGACCATCTCGCGGCTTATGTTGAGGATGTCGGCTACGTGATCGCTGTCCATACCCAAGAGCGCCGCTATTTCGTGTATTTCCGCATCCATATTGCAACCGCGTTGTATGAATTTCTTCGCCTTTTCTATCTGAACCAACTCGTTAGCTCGGTTCAAGGGGAGTCTTATAGCGCGGGATTTTTCGCAAATCGCTTTGAGAATAGCTTGCCGAATCCACCACACGGCATAGGAAATAAAATGATAACCCTTGTCGACGTCGTAACGGTCGATGGCGTTCAATATCCCGATATTGCCTTCGCTTATAAGGTCTAACAAGGGTAATCCCTGTCCCTGGTATTTTTTCGCCACATTAACGACAAAACGCAAATTCGCATTCACGAGCTTTTCGCGGGCTTTCTTGTCCCCGCGTATCGCTTTGTGCGCCATCTCATCTTCCTCTTCTCTACTCAAAAGCGGTATTTGATTGATTTCTTTTAAATATAGAGACAAAATATTATTCTCCGAATTGCCTGTCTGCTTATTCATGTTCTTGGGCATTAAACGCTCCTTATTAGTTTTCTTAATAATATATAAGCATAAAATATGCCAAGACATTATTATTTCTAATAATGTCTATAAAATAATGAATAATGTTTTCTTTTGCTGCCATTTTGTTAGATATTATAGGGTTTTTATACATTTATTTACCGTTTATTAGAGATTATACAGTATATTTCTATATCATTTTCTCGGATTACTGTTACTTTTTGTCTCAGTTGTTCAAGCTTGCCGAAAAACTGTATCAAAAAAGGACATTATTATTAGGAGCGATAGAGAAAGTTAAAGGGCTTTACAAATTAGATTTATATGATATAATATTTCTATGTCAATTTTTTCCTCGTTGCCGGACGTTCTAAGCCGTGTAAAGGGAACAATTCAAACCGTATTCTCAAGAACGTCGTCCGTGAAGCGGTCGGTCGGACGGCCTATTGGCGAATTCTTCCGTAAGTACCGGAATGTTCTCCAGCTCGGAGCAGGCGTTATCGCTCTGTTTTTGCTGACCCTCGTTACTGTTTCGTTAATAAGCGTCGAGAGCGCCAAGAAGCGTCGGCTTCCAATATCGGTTGAAGAGAATAAGCCGTCTTTCGTCCCATCCGAAGATATATTTCTGATGGACGAGCCGGATTTTCTCCCCGATGCGCTATTGGAGAAACAACCGAAGAAGTGGGACGCCCAAGACGTCCGCCCTTTTTGGACCAATCCCCTTGAAAACGGCGCGTTCCAATGGGAGGACAATATAAAAAATACCGTAGACGAGATAATGGAGAAGACGCCATGATTATGTTTAAAAGAACAAGAGAGATAAAAAAGAGCGCGTTTTTTATCTCTCTTTTATACGCGCTCCTTTCTTTGGAAACGTATGGGCTCCCGATGATGGAAGGGCAGACGGAAATTCCTCCGCAAACGCTTGAAGAACAGTCGCCGGAAGTTCCGCCTCTGACGCTTCCTTTGACGGAGCCGCCTCAGGTTTCGGCGCGCAGGTTACCGGCGCTGACGGACCCCAATGCGCCTGTTGTGTATTCCCGAACCGTCAAGGCGGCTGTGGGACAGCAGATTGAAATCCCCTTTGGCGGGAACGGCTGGGTTTTTCTCGGCGAGGACAAAGGACAGACAGGCGTTTCGTATCAATCCCATCGGTTTGACGCGAAGGGACAGACCTTTCTTTTTGAAGCAAAGGCAGTCGGTGTTTATGGACTTAACTTTTACAAGCAGGACCTCGTCCACGATTTCTTGATAGACGACCATATCAAGATAATTGTTGAAACGGCCGGCGGTTCTGACGGGAACGCTAGCCGGGGCCCTGTAGTAGCTCAACCGCGATGGCCGACCGCGGCTCAAGAGGCGGCATGGGTCGCTGGAGACAGGACAGGCGCTATACCGCCCGCGTCGGACCCGCAGCCCACAGAAGAGACGTCCCAAGCTGTGGAGGACAAAACGGTCGCTCAAGAACAGACGACCGCGGCTCCCAAAGCCGCGGCGCCGGACGACTATCTCGAACAGGCGCGGAAAGCCTTTGACGCAAACAACCTCGTTTCGGTTTTGGAAGTTTTAGACCGATTCCGCGAGCGCTTTCCGGCAGGCAATGACGAGGCGTGGTGGCTCTACGCGAGAACCCTCGAGGCAAACGGCCCCACGAAAGATGTAAAATCCGCCCGCTACTACTACCAGCGCCTGGTAACCGAATTCCCCCTGAGTTCCCATTGGTCCGAGGCGCAAAACCGTATCAAGTATCTGGATAGATATTATTTTAACATACAGTAAATATGAGGCGATGAGAATGATAGTCCGACAAAACAATTGGGCGGGACGAACCATAGTCCATACGCCGCTTATAATTTTCTTTTTGCTAGTTATCCTAGCGTGCGCCCCGCCTGGCTCGCGGCGGTCGGAGTTTGCGCTTGGCACAGTATGTAGCGTCACACTACCGGACAAAGCGCAAGAGGACGTCTTCAGCGCGATTTTCGCCCGGTTGCATGAAATCGAAGAACGGTTCAGCGTGAGCAAGGATGGCACGGAAGTGAGCAATATCAACGCCAAAGCCGGCGTGGAGCCGGTCCATGTGAGCGCGGACGTCCTTGCGGTCATCGAGAGAAGCCTACATTACGCTAGAATCTCCGACGGCGCGTTTGATCCGACCATCGGACCTCTCGTAAAACTCTGGGGCATAGGGTTCGACAATCCCCGCGTACCAACTCAAACAGAAATGGACGCGGTTCTCCCGCTCGTGAACTGGCGAAACGTGAGGATTGACGCGGGCTCGGTCTTCCTGACGGAAGCCCGCATGGCGCTTGATTTAGGCGGCATCGTGAAAGGTTACGCCGCGGATGAAGCCGCCCGCATCCTGACGGAGAACAAGGTCAAGCGGGCTATAGTGGACCTGGGCGGCAACGTCTTCGTGTTCGGCAAGAAGAAAGACGGTTCAAACTGGCGAATCGGCGTACAGAATCCCCTGTCGGAACGAGGCGAGTCTCTGGGCGTCATTGAGACCGCGGGCGACAAGACAATGGTAACGTCAGGCGTCTACGAGCGCTTCTTTGAGGCTGACGGCGTTCACTACCACCACATCCTCTCCACAGAGGACGGTTTCCCCGCGCGGAACGGCTTACTCTCCGTTACAGTCATTGCGGACTCCTCCATAGACGCGGACGCGCTCTCCACAACTCTATTTGCGCTCGGATTTGAGAAGGGCGTAACCCTCGTCGAGTCGTTAGACAATATAGACGCGCTTTTCATCTTTGAAGACAAAACCGTCCGTGGCACCCACGGCGCGCTACAATGTTTTTCCCTCTCGGACAATGAATGGACGATTTCAGGGAGATAATCACAGAGAACGCTATTGCGTTCCAACGGCGTCTCTCTATTGATATTAAAGAGAGAAAAAGCAACAATACCGTAAAGAAAAGGAGATTCTTTTGCTTAAAACAGTAGACGTTACCATACAATTCGGCGGGTTGACCGCTGTGGCGGATTTTTCAGCGGAAGTTGGGGACAATGAGATCGTGGGGCTTATAGGTCCGAACGGCGCGGGCAAGACAACGATTTTCAACATGATAACAGGCGTTTACGCGCCCACGCGAGGAAACATCGTTTTCAATGGGAGGAGCATAAAAGGCAAGAAGCCCCATGTCATTACAGAAGCGGGCATTGCGCGAACCTTTCAGAACATCCGACTCTTCTCTGAAATGACGGCGCTTGAAAACATACTAGTAGCCTGCAACCTGCGCGAGAAGCCCAACCTCTTTGAGACCGTCCTGCACCTACCGAATTACACAGCGCGGGAGAAGAAATCCCGCGCCTTTGCTCTGGACCTGCTTGAATCTGTGGGACTCAAGAACAACGCGGACGACCTCGCTATATCCCTCCCCTACGGCAAACAAAAACGCCTTGAAATCGCGCGCGCCCTCGCCACAGAACCCAAGCTTCTCCTCCTCGACGAACCCGCGGCAGGTATGAATCCCCAAGAGTCGCAAGAACTCATGGACTTCATCGTAAGCATAAGGGAGCGCTTCAACATAGCCGTGCTATTGATAGAACACCATATGCAAGTCGTCATGGGAATATGCCAAAGACTCTACGTTTTGGACTACGGTTTAGCCATTGCGCAAGGCACGCCAGGGGAGATTCAAAAGAACCAGAAAGTGATTGACGCATATTTAGGAGAGGAAGAGTGAAGCCGATGCGCGAGA
>JAIRKH010000047.1 GCA_031260245.1 Treponema sp.
CCGATAGACGTATCGTTTGAGTCAAAGACCACCGGCATAGCCTTTTTAAGTCTCACCGCCATAGGCGGTGGTTTTATCAATTACAAAAACAAGCGCCGCCGCGATTACCACATCCGGTATACGCGCTTTACAATTTTTTTTGCCCGTAGCGTTCATTGCCGATAGTTTAACATTTAAACGTTTATTATAACAACATACTAAACGAGCTATGGTGTGCTGCCCCCCAACATTCATTCGCTATAATTCGCGCTATAATTCGCGTTCATTAGCGGTGAATTTCGCATAACTGTCGAGGAGCAGATGCCGCCAGCGTCTTGCCCAGATATTTCCCGGTGTAGGAGCGCCTGAAAAATACACTTTCATGATATTCAGGTTCATGTCATTGCTCCGCCCTCTATCTCCCGCTCCACAGCCCCTTTTGCCTCGTCCAACAAGCGTTCGCTTTCTCTGCGTAGCGCAAAGCTCTTTTTGATGAGGGCGGCGATGCGGCGCTGGATTTCAGTTTCGACAAGTGGGATATACATATTTCTGATTGTTGGTAAATCCGTATTTTGACGTACACTCGCCTGAGCGATGTTCCTAAGCAAATACCACTCTTTTGCTATATTTTGGATGTATAAACCTACATAATAAGGATTGAACATTTTCTTGTCTTTGATTCGTATTCGTATCGTAAAAGAAGCGAATAAATATCCCCTTTCTTTTTCAGTAATAATCCCGACATCGCCAACTGTTCCCATTTGAGAAATTACAATATCACCTGTTTCCGTATAAAATTTATCAGGTAATTCATCTGTATTTGTTATTCTATCCAAATCTCCCATTACTCGTAAATTCTTTAAATTCATCCCCTTGATGTACGGAATACCTTCTCCATTTTCAGTATAAGGACTTGTAGGAACAGTACCATACGTTATATCTGAACATATACTTCCTATCAATTCGTATGGAAGTCGCTTTATCTTATTTTCTATTTCCTCATACTTGGGCTGGTAATACTCCGCGTCCAACCTGCCTGTTGTCAAAAACGATGCTTTGAAGGTCTTGACGCTCTTGTTTTCCCGTGAAGGCTCGAAATCCTTTAAGCCGAGCGCTTCCAGCAGCAGCTCTTCGGCCTGGCGGTAGAGGGCTTGGGACTGCCCTTGTCTAAATAAAGCCGTATCGTATAAATTTTTAACAAATGTTTGTATTGAATAATCAGGAATATAAATGTCTAAGTTTTTTAGATCATCTAAATTTAATCCTTTTTGTATTGCGCCTCTCTCTTTTCTTTGTAATAAACTTTTTCCATACTTAGTGTTCAAATAAACCGCAAGATACTTTGGTTCAATAGAAAAAGGTCTTAAAACAGTGCTTTTACAACTAAATATAGCCGGTAAATCCTTTTTAGATATGATGGCGGCATTACCTATAGTTCCAACAACAGATACTAAAATATCATTTTCCTTTAAAGCATATCTTGACAATCGTTCAAAATCTTTTTGCGAAATATAAACATTATCATCATCCATCAATCTCAACGGTTTTACATCTTTTCCTCGAATATAACGATATTCTTTGCTTTCCACATAATTATCTACAGTAAAAGCAGAGCCGAATGGACCGATTAAAAAATTAGAAATACTTGAAAGAGTCGCGCTTCGCCGTTTTATTATGGATTCATATCTTAAAAAATATGGTTTATAATATTCAGCATCTATTCTGCCACTATATTCAAGTTCTGACAGCCAAACCTCGCTCGCTTCCAGCCCTTTCAACAGCGTTTTATACTTCGCCTTGTTGAAAGGGCAGCCTAAAAAAAACTTAAGCCCTCCTTCCTAGCAAACTCGATAAACGCTTCCGCTATGCCGTCTCTGGTTTCCCCGCCGTAGTTAAACAAGTCATGCTTCACGAGCTGGTGTCCATGCGTATCCGGTTGCGGCTCATAGATTTTATCCCCGGAATTGTCCTTGCCCGGCTCCTGCATCGTGGCAAAGAAAATCGGGTAATCGTCAACCTTGGGACAGAGCTTCTCGTCCCATTTTTGCACAAACAGCACGCTCGTTTTCGTGCCGGTGTGCGGCTTAAACGTGTTGCCGTGTAAGCCAACAACCGCCAGTATCCGGCACCGCTCCGCGATAAATTCGCGTATATACTTGTCGCTTGAGTTGTTGAACCGCCCCTGGGGCAGCACTATCGCCATGCGCCCGCCGGCTTTCAGAAAATCAAGGTTGCGCTCGATGAACAGAATATCGCGCCCTATCCTGCTTACCTTTTTGCCCGCGGCATTCTTCGCTATTTCGTAATTGGTTATTATCTCGCTATCGTCAATATCACCGGCAAAGGGCGGATTTGCCATCAATATATCAAATTTGAATTCTTTGTTGTCATTGGCCTTTTTCCGGTATTTGATAAAGCGTTGAAACCCTTCATTGTAATCTTTCTGCCATTCGGGAGTTTCAATATCTTCGTTCCACCGCGCGTAGTCAAGCGTATTCAGCTTCAACACGTTGCTGTGCCCGTCTCCCGCGATGATGTTAAGCATACGCGCCACACGCACGGACCGGGGGTCAAAGTCAATCGCAAAGATATGGTCGCGCACATAGTTTATTTCCCGTTTTGAACGCGAGGCGTTTGTAAACAGATTGGGCCTGCCGGGATTTATTTTGCCCCAGACATACAATACCGTGTGCATGGGAAACCCGCAGCTTCCCGCCGCGGTGTCAATCATTGCTTCTTTTTCCGTTGGATTGAGCATTTTCACGCACATGTCGATCACGTAGCGCGGCGTAAAATACTGCCCCTTTTCGCCTTTTGACGCTTTAATCGACAGGTATTCAAAGGCATCGTCCACGACTTCAAGGTTGCTGTTGAACAGCTTTATATCCTGCAAAAACGACACGCACGAGCGCAAATGCGCGGGTTTTAGTTTTATTTTTGTATTATCGTCAAAAACGCCTTCCCATTGATTGCAAGCCTCCTTAAACAGATCGTCTATCCGTTTTTGCGTTACTTTGTCGTCGCCTGTATCCCGGAATACAAGCTTGCGGTACTTCGAATCGTCAATCTCTTCAAAAGGTTTTCCGTTGCGCAGCAGTGTCATCATTTCATCGGCATCGTCCACGCTCATGTATTCGTCATACAGCTTGATAAAAAGAACTTTGAATATTTCATCAAAACTGTCTTCGCCTGAGTTTGCCATCACCCTATCCTCAAATTGCAGGATAACACTGTTCAGTGATTTGCTTTTAAGGCTGTCGTTTTGGTACAGTTGTTTTATCGTATAAGGCCCGGTCAATACTTCCAGAAGCGTTTCTTGCGCATCGGGCAAACGCGATAGCTTATTGAGGAATGTCGTCTTTGACCGCTTGTCCTCTTCCTTGTAAAAATATTCACTATCATTCCCGTCCGTCCACACGCCTATAGACGCGCCTGAAAATTTGCAGTAGGACTCAAGCTGTTTTTTACCCTCCCTGGCGGTCGGATTGGAGGGGCTTTTCAGTTCCACAATGATATACGGCTGGCCGGGGCGCTCTTTTTCATACACCACAATGTCGGCGCGCTTTCCGCTTGAACCCATAGTAACTTCGCTTTGTATCTCGAAGTTTGCGGCATCATAACCGTACTGTGTCATAAGCGTATCAAGGTACAACTGCCTGATGATCTCTTCGGGGCCGAGCTTCACTTCTTTTTTGCGAACCGGACAGGTGATATAACAAACTTCTTTCCCCTTCTTGTCCGTGCGGGTGACAAGAGCTTTTTCAACAGCCCGTATTTGTTCGGGCTTGAACTGCGTCAATTTATAGGGAGAATCTTTGAGAATAGTTTCGAGTGTCATACTGATAGTATCGGCTGGTTGGCAATGAATAGTGAACCGGCAAGGGGAGGGGAGGGCTTGTCGTACGGTTGCGCGGAGTGAGGCGGTTCATAACCATGCCGTCCGGCGTACTCTAGTCTGTGGGGACCGGTTCCCGAAGGTGGGCGGATCACTCCACTAACCGCTCTCCGTTATCACCTTGAAGTGCATAGTGTGGTCTATCCCGCTTCATACGTCATTGTAACTCATTCTTTTAATGCAAAATTGCTTCATATTCATAGACAGACAGGCATAATTACGGTATACTTCTCAGTATGACTACAAAAGAAAAAATAAACGCCTTGCTCATAGAGTTGAACAAGGGTATCTATGAAAAAGAAGAAGCAATCCGGCTGGCGCTTCTTTCTTCAATCGCCGGGGAAAGCATTTTTCTTTTAGGACCTCCCGGAGTCGCCAAAAGTTTGATTGCCCGCAGGTTGAAATTTGCATATAAAGGCAAAGGTGGAGATAAAGGCCCCAAAGTCTTTGAATATCTCATGAGCCGGTTCAGTACGCCCGATGAAATTTTCGGGCCCGTGTCTATCTCAAATTATCAGGAGGGAAACCGGCTATGAGTAAAAAAATACTTATTTTATCGGCAAGCCCGCGCAAGGGCGGCAATTCGGACATTCTTTGCGAAGAATTCATAGGGGCGCGGAAGAAGCCGGACGCGAGGCGGAGAAAATCTCTATCCGAACTTTCCAACAAAACGGACTGGCACGCGCCTATGGCAAGATAGCCGGCCCTCATACGTCTGTTGAAACGGAAGCGAAAAACGACGTCCGCAAAGCGGCGTTTGCGCGGCGGTTTGTGGCGCAATATTTGAAGTTTGACCCTGAAACTAATGAAGACCGGACGGCTATGAATTTTCACAACCGGGACACCTTCCGTTCTTGACAAAGGCAAGCAGGGACCCGCTTTTACCATCGCGCCTTTCAGGTTTTGTAAAGGAAATAGGACACAAATGTCCGGAGGTCAGCTTTTCTATGACGGACTCTTGTCCTCGAACCAGTACAAGTCCTCTTTCAGAACAACCGTAACGGGCTTTACTACCACCCGGCAGAGGAAAGGCGTCTGAAAGAATACGCGCCAGTATTTGTCCTTTTGGGACCTCGGACCCAGGATGTTTGGTTTGTCCCGCGAATAGGAAACTCAAAGTCGCTCTTTCCTTGGGCAAGCCCGCGGACGCAGACAAGCGCAAAAGCGGCTTCGGCGCGGCTTCTGTCTCAAAAGCGAAATGGCACCACTTCCTGCATTCGGGCAGAAAAGGGCAGGGCGCGTGGTGGGGACAGGGAGACAAGGGAAATATTCCATCCCTGACAAGAGCGTAACGCAGAGTCTCTATAAACGCGCCGCATTGGGGCGCGCCCGGCTCCACGACGAGGTACTGCGTACAAGAGGAACCCTGTGTAGGCGCGCCCGAAAGCCGCTTCAATAATCGTGCGACTTCCTCCACTTTTTTCGAAACGGAACCGCGCGCGGGCAATTCTTCGTTGAATACGTTTACCGCGCAAACTAGAGTTGTACGCTTGTAAAGCGCATCTTGTTTAAATCCATATTCAAAAACATCCGCCTTCACAGTTCTGATTCGCCAATTTGTTTGGACGGTTTTCGCGGCAAGAGCGGAGAACAGCTTCTTGCCGGCTTGGACGATTCCCCCTGCTCTGTCAATGCAGAGGAATTCGAGGTATCGGTCTCGCAGGTCCGGTCTCGAGGCGCAAAGCGCTATAGCGAGCGTCAGGGGACCGGCCCCCAGGTCCACGATCGTAGCGCCTCTTTCAAGAGAAAGGGGTAGATTCGGCAGGAGGCGACATAGACGGAACACGTTCCAAGGCAAGAAATAGTGCAAGTATGCGGACAGCATACGCGGATTCGTCAGATAGGAGAGTCTCCGCGTCCCCCGCTCCGCAGTGAGGGACAGGGATAGTTCGGCGACGTCATGGGGCAGGGATCCCTTAAACCTTTTGGGTAGAGGAAACGTTTCGTCAACGAGGGAAGGAATGGCGTCCAGTATCTGTCGCGTTTCAGGGGACAAGGGAGGAAAAAGCGGGGTAGACTGGTAAGGTTTCATACCGTCATTGTATCATTGGGATGCGTCTTTTTCAAGGCTCTAGGCTGTAGATTTCCTCGGATGCGTCCGTGAACTGCAAGCCGTCGAACAAGGACTTTATTCTTTTCGCCGTCTTCTATCTTCAGAAAATGAGGCGCGCTTCCTCGTCCCTGTAAGATACCTCTTGCGTTTTTTTCGCTTTATGATATAATTCTTATTACTCAAGCGATATAGAAACGCTTTTGAGCTGTATAAAAATGTCTGGATGCGGTTCCTTCAAAAACAAGGAGAATTTTATAGCGAAAAATTCGTCTTTTTTAACTTAACCGTATGTAAGGAGGCTTTGGAAATGAATTTCGGATACTTTGACGCGGAAGAGCGCGAATATGTCATCACGCGGCCGGATACGCCTGGACCTTGGGCCAACTACCTGGGATCCCCCGAATATGGGGCCATTCTCACCAATGCGGCGGGAGGTTACAGCTTCGTTAAGAGCGGCGCGGCTGGACGCATCCTGCGCTATGCGTTCAACGGCGACGACCGCCCCGGCCGTTACATCTACTTGCGGGACGATTCGGACAAGGACTTCTGGTCCGCCTCGTGGCAACCGGTCGGCAAGGACCTCGGAGCCTACAAGAGCGAATGTAGGCATGGAACCGGGTACACCACTATGAAAGCCGACTACCGGGACGTCCACTCAGAAACGTCCTATTACGTGCCAAAGGACCAAGCTCACGAAGTGTGGCGGCTCAAGCTCACAAACACAGGACGTACGCAAAGGAATTTGTCCATCTTCGGCTATGCGGAGTTCACCAACGAAAGCAACTACGAGCAGGACCAGGTGAACCTGCAATACACGCTCTTTATTTCCCGTACCTATTTCAAGCGGAACTTCATCATGCAGACTATAAATGAAAACTGCGTGAACTTTGTCAACGGGAGCGCAAAGGCGACTCGGGTGTTCGGGCTTGCGGGCGCGGAGATTGCAAGCTATGACGGGGACAGAGACGCCTTCCTGGGGGCGTACAATGGGTACGGCAAGCCCGCGTCAGTGCAAAGGGGCGCGTGTTCCAATACCTTGAACTACTGCGGTAATGCATGCGGCGCGCTCCATACGAGAATCGTCCTGGAGCCGGGACAAACCCGCGAAATATCCTTTATCTTTGGGCAGAAAACCGCGGGGCAGGCCGAGGAACTCATGGCAAAATACGCGGACCCCTCTACCGCGGACAGGGACCTTGCGGAACTCAAATCCCATTGGAAGGAAAGGCTTGGGAACTTCAAGGTAAACACGCCGGACGCTGACTTCAACAACATGGTGAACACATGGAACGCCTACCAATGCTATACCACATTCGTGTGGTCCCGCGCCGCGTCCCTAGTGTACTGCGGACAACGTAACGGATACGGGTACCGCGATACGGTTCAAGATATTCAGGGAATCATCCACCTTGACCCAGAGATGGCCGCTGAGCGTTTGCGGTTTATGCTTTCGGCGCAGGTACACCACGGAGGCGCTCTGCCTCTGGTCAAGTTTGACCACAATGCGGGATATGAAGACTCTCCTGAACAGGATTCCTATGTCCGCGCTACTGGTCATCCGTCCTACCGCGCGGACGACGCGCTCTGGCTCTTTCCCACGGTCTACAAATACGTCGCTGAAACCGGAGACCTCGATTTCTTGGACCAAATCATCCCCTACGCGGACAAAGGCGAAGACACGATTTACAAGCACCTGCTCAAGGCCGTTGACTTTTCGCTTAACCACCTTGGTATATATGGACTACCGGCCGGTCTCCACGCGGACTGGAACGATTGCCTCAGGCTGGGCGCTCGGGGCGTCTCGGTATTCGTAGCGTTCCAACTTTACTACGCTTTCAGAATCGTTCGCGAACTGGCTGCGGCAAAGAAGGATGCGCCGACAGCGGCGGAAATGGACCGTCGTTTGGAGGACTTGGGCAGGACCATCGAGGAAAAGTGCTGGGAAGGAGACCGTTTCGTGAGGGGTTTCAGCGAAGACGGCCAGGTCGTTGGCAGTAAGACCAACCTAGAGGCAAGCCTCTGGCTGAATCCTCAATCATGGTCGGTCATTTCAGGTTTCGCTGTCGGGAAACAGGCAGAAATAGCGCTTGATAAAGTTTACGAGAAGCTTAACACATACTTTGGGGCTCGTATCATGGACCCTGCGTATAAGGAACATCCCTTTGACGGCGCGCTTGCGATTCTGTTCAACCCTGGCGCAAAGGAGAATGCGGGCGTGTTCTCTCAGCCTCAAGGCTGGCTCATTCTGGCTGAAGCTCTTCTGGGGCGCGGGGACAGAGCTTTTGAGTATTACAAGGAGTCCTGCCCTGCCGCGCAGAACGACAAGTCCGATATAAGACGGATTGAGCCTTACGTGTACGGTCAATTCACCGAAGGAAGCGACAGTCCCTTCGCGGGCCGAAGCCACGTGCATTGGCTTACCGGCGCGGCAAGCACAGTTATGGTGGGGTGTGTGGAAGGCATACTCGGCTTGCGTCCCGACCTTGAAGGACTGCGCCTTGCGCCGACCGTGCCGTCCGCTTGGGCTGAGTTCTCTATTGAAAAGCGATGGCAGGGCAAAACGCTTAAGATAACGGTGAAAAACCCTCGCGCCAAGCAGTCAGGATGGACCAAAATCACCTTGAACGGCGCAGAGCTTCCAGAAAATTACATCAGAAACCGCGACCTGAAAGACGAAAATGTGATTATATTGGAAATATGAACGTTTTTTGGAACAGGGCTTCTTGGGCAGACAAACAGTCCCTACAGACTGCGGCTTTTCCGGTCCCTGTTCTCATTCTTATCTAAAAAATTCAAAGAAATAGTTGACTCTCAATCGTTCTTTCTTTATAATGGAAAATGATTTTGATTTTAGGAGGATATATGAAACGAATTGGTACAGTCATTGTGGCGCTGTTTATTGCGGGCGTTGCATTTGCTGACAACATTAGTATTGAGTCGTTCCCTACAGGGCAATGGCTTGATGCGAACTATGACGGAGTGTGGGAGATATCTCCTACCAACATAAGATTGCTCGCTAAAAGCGGTATAATCTTGTGGGATTTCTCGAAACAGACCGTCCGAGACTTTAAAGTAAGCGTTGACGATGAACAACCTTCACTCTCTTTTTCCTGCGTGGAATCGAAACGCGACTATCAGTTCGTCAAGGAGAGCTTTGATGACGCGAATCTTACCCTGAAGATAGTCCGATTCGGGAGCCGCTATTCGACGCTCATGGAGCCCACTACGGTAAGTCCTCTCGAAGTTGACACCGCGCCTGTAGCGACGGGTTGGGTTTATGCGTACAAAGTCGGGGATACCGGCCCCGGCGGCGGAATTATCTATCAGAGATTCGGCAGGGTCTATTCGGAAGCGGTTCAACTGGACGGCCAGTACAAATGGCAGGAAGCCAAGGACGCGGCGGCTGACTATGAGGGCGGCGGACTGACAAACTGGCGCGCTCCGTCCAAGGACGAACTGAATGAGGTGTACCGAGCCAAGGTCATTAGTTCCGGAAATTTCTGGTCAGCGACTGCGTCCACCGTGGTCAATGCGTGGGACCAGGACTTCGCCAACGGCCGTCAGGGAAGCAAGGGCGCGAAATCAACCGCAAAGAGAGCGCTTGCCATCCGCTCCTTTGAAGCCGCTGATATGCAAGCGCCGCTTCCATCAGTTGACGAAGCTACTCCAGAGACCTCTACAGCGCCCGATCAGACTCCCGTAGCTGTATCCTCAGAGGTGGTGGGTTCCACCGGCCCCGGCGGCGGCATCATCTACGCCGTAAACGGCGATCAATACTCGGAAGTCGCGGTATTGCCCGGTTCCTTCAACTGGGCAGGCGCAAAACTCCAAGCCGACACCTATACAGGCGGCGGCTTTACATGGCGCGCGCCCACAGACGCGGACCTCACGGACATATACAACTCCAAAGTTATCACATCCGGCAACTTCTGGTCGTCTAATGATACAAATCCGCTCAACGCGCACGACATCAGATTTGACGGAGACGGCAATATCGGAACAGCGGGAGCCAAAAGTACCCAGAGAAGCGTTTTAGCAGTCCGTACCTATACGGCTCAATAATAGTAAAGAGGCGAACTTAGGTTCGCCTCTTTTTTTGCGCCTTTTTTGAATCATGTATTAAAAAGAATTTTTGAGATGTTGACCATAACAAATATGTCGTTTTCCTATGATTCAAAGCCTGTGTTTCGCAACCTGTCGCTTACGTTCGGCGAAAAATGGACCGCCCTCGTCGGCGCTAACGGAACCGGAAAATCGACTCTTATCAAACTAATAAGCGGGGAACTTAAACCGGACCGCGGCGACGTCCGCGCAAGCGGGGACGTCGTAGTATGCCCGCAGACAAGTGAAAGCGCGCCTCTGTGTTTTTCGGAGCCGGAAATTTTGAATTCGCCTGAATTCTTCGCGCTCCTTGCAAAATTGAAAATAGACGATGGCTGGCTCGAACGATGGAACGCCTTGTCCGGCGGCGAGAAGAAACGCTGCGTCCTCGCCGACGTCCTTATCAGGAAACCTGCCGTCCTCGTTCTGGACGAACCCGCGAATCACATAGACGCAACCGCGGTGGAGTTGTTGACGAACGCGCTCTCTTCGTTTGAAGGAACAGGTATCATCGTATCCCATAACACGGCGTTTCTTGAAGAGCTTGCGACGGCGACCGTCATGCTTGTCGCGGGACCTGCTTCGGCGAAAGACGCGGCTTCCCACGTTTTCACGTTCGCCTCGCCGCCTTTGAACGCGCTTGCAGAATTTGAAAAGGAGCAGTCCGGCAAACGCGCATTGCAAGAGCGGCTCTCTTCAGAATCAAAACGCCTTGAACGCTCGAAGAAAGACGCTGTGCGGTCAGTTCTCCAAGACAAGCGGACGTCAAAGAAAAATCTCGACATTCACGACAGCGACGCCCGCGCCAAGATAAACCTCGCTCGTCTTTCTGGACGAGACAGGATGGGCGGCAGAAGAGTCGCCGCATTGGAGACGGCTTTTGAACGGAAGCAAGCCGAACTGCAAGAAACGACCGCTTTCGGACGGCGCAAAGTCGGCGCTAGATTGAGCGGGGTCAAGAGTGAGCGTCCTGTGTTGTTTCACGCGCCCCAGGGGAATCTCCGCATTGGGGATTACACAGTAACGCTCCCCGCGTTGGAAATTAAAAACGACTCCCGCATCGTGATTATCGGCGATAACGGCGCGGGTAAGACTTCGCTCTTGGAGCGCATTGCGCGGACCATAAACGACAGCGGTTTCAAACTCTGGTATTTACCACAGGAGCTTTCGGAACAGGACCGCAAAGGGATATTGGAGAGGTTGCACGGACTTGAGAAAACCGAAAAAGGCGCCGTATTGTCGGTGGTCTACCGACTCGGGAGCGAGCCGTCTTCGCTTCTTGCCACGCGGAGCGTAAGCCCCGGCGAGGCGCGGAAGCTCTTCTTCGCCTTTGCGATGATGGACGGCGTTTCGCTGATTCTGCTTGACGAGCCGACGAACCATTTGGACGCGGCGTCCGCGTCGGTCCTTGCGGACGCGATAAACGAGTTTGAGGGAGCCGCGGTTCTCGTAACCCACGACCGCGCTTTCGCGGAAAAGACGGGAAAGATTTTCTGGAACATTGCGCGGTACGGGGAAACCGGACACCTGTTCGTCAAGGAATAAGGGGTAAAAAATAAGTGGCGCCGAAAGTGTCTGACACCCACGCCCTACCGCGCCAGACACGCTTGCTTGCAAGACGGGGACAGACTAGTTTACTAATTCCGCTTATTGAGAAGTCGTCTAGCAGGCTTCGCCTGAATTTACCTGTTTTTTACATACACATCAACTATATTTCACAATATATAATTATTATCAAACTCAATTCCACTTGCAAACCGCAAGAAATCTTTGTATGGAGGTCATCATAATGACAAGAAAAAACAATCTCTTTAGAAGAATTGGGAAAAGCCGACGAAACTTGAGCTTGCCGCGCTTTTTTATCGCCCTTTCGATCCTGCTCCTGACGGCCGGAGCGTCCCTTTTCGCTAACGCGCAGGCCGATAACGGTTCGGGCAAAAACACCGCGGTCGCGCAAGAGGGTAAAGCCAAGTACGTGTTCCTGTTCATCGGGGATGGTATGGCTATGACTCAGATAAGCTCCGCGGAGATTTACGCGACCGCGCGGTCGTCCAAGGACATAGCGATTACCAGACTCAGCTTTACCAGACTTCCGGTTTCGGGAATCACCACCACCTACGACGCCGGAACGTTCATCACCGATTCCGCGTCCGCTATAACCGCAATCGCCACCGGAAACAAAACCTTGAGCGGGGTACTCAACATGGACCCCGGCAAGACCAGGTCCTACAAGACCATCGCCGAATACGCGCACGACGCGGGCATGAAGGTCGGAGTGGTAACCTCGGTTACCCTGGATCACGCCACGCCCGCGGGCTTCTACGCCAAGGCGCCTTCACGGAGTAACTACTACGACATCGCGGGACAAATGGTGAAAAGCGGCTTTGACTACTTCGCGGGCGGCGGACTTCTGGAGCCCAGAGGCAAAAACAAGGACCAGCCCGACGTGATACAGGCGGCTCAAAACGCGGGCTACGCCTACGTCAACTCAAAAGCGGCTTTCAACGCGCTCAAGCCCGGCGCGGGCAAGGTTCTTGCCATAAACGCTAAGCTTCAAGACGCCGGTTCCATGCCCTACGAGCTTGACCGCAAGGCGGACGACCTTTCCCTGGCGGACTACACCCGCAAAGGTATTGAGTTGTTGCAGGACGCGCCCAAAGGCTTCTTTCTGACTGTGGAAGGCGGGAAAATAGACTGGGCGTGCCACGCCAACGACGCGGGCGCGGCCATTCACGACGTGATAGCCTTTGACAACGCGGTCAAAGTCGCTCTGGATTTCGCCCGCGTCCACCAACAGGAAACCTTGATTATCGTTACCGGCGACCATGAGACAGGCGGCATGACTATAGGCTTCGCGGGCACCCAATACGACACGTTCTTTGACAAGGTAGCCCTACAGAAAAAGACTTTCATCGCGTTCAACGACGAAGTCCTCGCGCCGTACAAGAAGAATACCCCCAGAGAGCGAGCGAATCTGGCTGACCTGTTGCCGTCTATAAAAGACGCTTTCGGCGTAGACTACGCCGCGCTCTCGGACTTCCAGAAACAGCAACTTGAATTCGCGTTCCAACGCACGATGGGCGGCGAGATCGAACGCCCCGTGGCGGAAGACCAGTACCTCCTCTACGGTGGCTATGAGCCTTTGACCGTGAAAATCACCCAGCTTATGAACCAGACCGCGGGCATAGGCTGGACGTCCTACGCGCATACCGGCGTTCCAGTTACCACTTTCGCCGCGGGGGTTCATCAGGAGCTGTTCAGCGGCTATTACGATAATACGGATATTTTCCGCAAGATGGCTTCAGCGATGAACCTCGAACTGTAGACAATAGGGAAGGAGGGATATATGGAACGCACTGACGCCGACAAACGGCGGCGCGATATTGGCTTTACGCTGATTTCTTCCTTCCTTACCCTAGTGTTTTGCGTCATTCCCACCGGCTTTGAGGGCGCGTCTCAAGCTGGGGTCGGCGAGCGGGTACGGGGCAGGATTATCGAGGTCAACAACGAGCGTATCATCAACGCGGGACCTGTAAAACAGGGGGAACAACAGCTTGAGGTGGAAATCCTCTCTGGGCAGTTCAAGGGGCGGATATTTTCAGGATCCAACAACCTGATGGGCAAAATGGAATTGGACAAGATGTTCGCGCCTGGCGACTTGGCGCTCGTGGTGGTGAGTTTCTCTGAAGACGGGGGCATGGGATACGCCCAGGTTCTCGACCATTACCGCACAGACAAGATGATATTCCTCTGCCTGCTGTTTCTGCTGTTCATCATTCTCATCATGGGGTGGATGGGGGTAAAAATCATGATTACGTTTGTGTTCACCGCGGTTGCTCTGATTCGCGTTCTTTTTCCCGCGATGCTCCGCGGCTGGGACCCCATCTTCGCCTCGGTCGTCATGGTAACAGTGATTACCGCGGTGATTATCTTCCTTGTGGGGGGACTCACGCGGCGGGGGCTTACCGCTTTCGCTGGCTCCATGGGCGGCGTGATAGTAACTTCGTGTCTGGCGTTTTTCTTCACCTACTGGTTCAAGATTCACGGCGCGGTGCGTCCTTTCTCCGAAGCGCTCATCTATTCGGGATACGCCCACTTGAACCTGGCGCACCTGTTTATTTCAGGCGTTTTCCTCGCTGCGTCTGGCGCCATGATGGACCTGTCTATGGATATCGCCTCCGCTATGGATGAAATCAAGACCCAGTACCCTGCTATCAGCCGTATCAATCTTATCAAGAGTGGGATTTCCGTGTCCCGCCATGTCGCGGGAACGATGAGCACCACTTTGCTGTTAGCCTACTCCGCGGAGTACACCGCCATGATTATGACGTTTATCGCGCAGGGGATTCCGCTCGAAAACGTACTCAACATGATTTGGGTTTCCTCTGAGGCGATACACACGATGGTAGGCTGTTTCGGGCTTACGCTGGTCGCCCCACTGACGGTGTTCGCGGGCGGGATTATCCTGCGCCCGAAGACTGAGGCGGTCAAATAATGTCTAACAGGCTCCGCCTGATTTTACCTGTTTTTTACATACATATCAAATACATTACACAATATATGATTATTATCAAATTCAATTCCAAGACCCAACCGCCCGTTGGGCGCGTCTTGGAATAGTATCCAAATGAGGAGTTTTATATGAGAAAGGTAATAGGAAAGAAGGCTATATTAGCCGCTATTTTTTCGCTATTAGCAGTAGGAACGGTCTTTGCTAATGGCTCTGGGGAATCCGCCGCCTTTGATTCGCGCAGGAATATCAATGTGATATCCCGTGAAGACGGATCCGGAACACGGGGGGCGTTTATCGAATTGTTCGGTATTGAAGTTAGAGGCGCGGACGGCAGCCGCAGAGATACGACGACAACAGAAGCCGTTATCGCCAGACAGACTGATGTGATGATGATAAACATCGCTGGAGATAAGTACGCCATCGGGTACATTTCGCTTGGCTCGCTTAACGATACGGTTAAGGCCGCCGCCATAAACGGAGTAGTTGCAAGTACCGCAAATGTTAAGAACGGTACATATACGATTTCAAGACCGTTTTATATCGCCACAAAAGGAGCGCCCGAGCCGCTGGCGAAAGACTTTATTGACTTTATCCTTGCGGCGGACGGACAGTCCGTTATCGCGAAAAGCTACATTGCGGTGAACGCCTCTGCGTCCGCCTATACGGGAAGCAAACCTTCAGGCAAAATTATTATCGCGGGATCGTCTTCGGTAACGCCAGTCATGGAGAAATTGAAAGAAGCCTATATTGCGCTGAACCCATCCGCGGTTATTGAAATACAACAGAGCGATTCTTCCGCGGGCATGACCGCGGCCATGAACGGTACCTGCGACGTCGGTATGTCGAGCCGCGACCTGCGGGATAGCGAACTGGCGCAACTCACCCCGGTGAAGATAGCCATTGACGGCATCGCGGTTATTGTGAATAAAGAAAACCCCGTGGCAAACTTAACGAAAGATGAAGTAAAAGCTATCTTTACTGGTGAAACAACGCTGTGGAATCAGGTGGTCAAATGAGAAATCGGCAAGAGAAACTCATGAGCGCGGTATTCTTCTTCTCGGCTGCGGCGTCCATACTCGCGCTTGCGCTAATCTGTTTCTTTCTGCTTGCGAACGGTCTTCCCGTAATTGGGAAGATCGGTCCCATCGCCTTCCTTATGGGAAAGGAATGGCGTCCGTCCGACATACCGCCTGCTTTCGGCATACTGCCAATGATCGCCGGCAGTTTGTATGTAACCGCGGGCGCTATTATCATCGGCGTTCCTATAGGTATTTTAACCGCGGTATTTATGGCGCGAGTTTGTCCTAAAACGCTCTATCGCGTGGTAAAACCCGCAGTGGATTTACTGGCCGGCGTTCCTTCGGTGGTTTACGGCTTTTTCGGTATGGCGGCGATTGTTCCGTTTACGGGAAACAGTATTTTATCCGCGTGCATATTGCTCGGCGTCATGATTTTGCCGACGGTTATCGTTATTTCCGAAAGCGCGGTCCGAGCGGTACCAGAGCAATACTACGAAGGCGCGCGGGCTCTGGGAGCGGGGCATTACCGTGCGGTTTTCGCGGTTGAACTTCCCGCGGCAAAATCCGGTATACTAGCGGCTGTGGTGTTGAGCGTTGGGCGCGCTGTGGGGGAGACTATGGCGGTTATCATGGTGGCGGGTAATCAGGCCCGTATGCCTGTGTCCCTACTCAAGGGAGCGCGTACCTTGACCGCGAATATCGTTATCGAGATGGGCTATGCGGCGGAATTGCACCGCGGGGCGCTCATCGCTACGGGCGTCGCATTGTTCGTATTCATCTTGTTGATAAACTTGAGTTTCTCCGCGTTGACAAGACGGAGTTTTTAAACAACTTCGCGCGGGCTGTTGTCTGAAAAATTACCGCTGTCCCCATCCTATTAGGTACAGCGGTATCGAAAGAGAGGCAAAGAAATGAAATATAAAAGGAGAAAATCTGAATTGCTAATGCGTACCGCGACATGGGCGGCCGCGGGCGTAACTGGCGGCGTACTGCTGTACCTCATCAGTTTTATACTGATTAAAGGAATTCCTTATATTAAACCGTCGCTATTCGCCTTTACATATACGAGCGACAATGTTTCTTTGACGCCCGCGCTTGTTTCTACCGTTATCATAACAGCGCTGTCGCTGGCGATTGCGGTTCCTCTCGGCGTTTTCGCGGCGATTTGGCTTACGGAATACGCGCCGCGGGGAAGCAAGATGGTCGCTGTTATCCGCGTAACCGCTGAAACGCTGGCGGGAATCCCCTCCATTGTATATGGACTCTTTGGACTACTATTCTTCGTTACTTTTCTTGGATGGGGTTTCTCGGTCATAGCGGGCGCGTTTACCTTGTCGGTTATGATACTTCCGCTCATTCTGCGGTCTACTGAGGAGGCGCTTCAATCCGTGCCAGACACATGGCGCGAGGGAGCCTTCGGTCTGGGCGCGGGGCGGCTTAGGACGGTTTTTCGGGTGGTACTACCTGCGGCTACGCCAGGCATATCCGCGGGCGTCATTCTGGCAATCGGGCGTATTGTGGGAGAAACGGCCGCGCTGATATACACGGCTGGCACCGTGGCGCAGATTCCTGAAAACCCCATGCGGTCCGCCAGGACCTTGTCTGTTCACCTGTATGCGCTGTCTAGCGAAGGACTCCATACAGGCGAAGGATACGCGACGGCTGTGACGCTCCTCCTTATCGTCATACTGATAAACGCGGCGTCCGTAGCCATATCAAGGCGTTTCGGAGTTATCCGTCAGTGAAACGCCTTGCGAGTATTAAAACAGCCTTCGGCTGTGGAGTAAAAGAGTGAATTGTTTCGAAATTAACGATTTGAACGTCTATTACGGCGCTTTTCAAGCGCTCAAAGAAATCACCATGAATATCGAATCCAACAAGATAACGGCGTTTATCGGGCCTTCGGGGTGCGGGAAAAGCACCCTTATCAAAACGCTCAACCGTATGAACGACCTTGTGGAAGGTTGCGTGGTTTCGGGCGTCGCGCGGTTTTTCGGCGACGATATTTACGCGTATACCGACGTCAGCCAGTTGCGTAAACGAATCGGCATGGTGTTTCAAAAGCCGAACCCCTTCCCCATGAGCGTTTACGATAATATCGCCTTTGGTCCGCGGACGCACGGCGTGAAGTCGCGGTACGATCTGGACGGCATAGTTGAGCGCGCTCTGCGCGACGCGGCTATCTGGGACGAGGTGAAGGATAGGATGAGAAAATCGGCGTTGGGACTGTCCGGCGGTCAGCAACAACGGCTTTGCATAGCGCGCGCTCTGGCGGTTTCTCCTGAAGCGTTGCTATTGGACGAGCCAACCAGCGCGCTTGACCCGATTTCCACGGGGAAAATCGAGGAACTGTTGCTGACGTTACGAGAGAAATATAGTATTGTTATTGTAACGCACAATATGCAACAAGCCGCGCGGATTAGCGGCGACACGGTATTCTTTCTGCTCGGCGAGGTCGTTGAATACGGCGCGACCGCGCAACTATTCGCAATGCCTTCGGACAAACGTACCGAAGACTATATAACGGGGAGGTTTGGATAATGCGTGGACGTTTTGACGAACAACTGCTGGAGCTGAACAACGCCTTGATTGAGATGGGAGCGTTGATTGAGAACGCTATTTCTAGAGCGACGAAAGCTCTGGAGCTACAGGACGCGGACGAGGCGCGGACGGTCATCGAGAACGATACGGCTATCAACGAGGCGGAACGGGACATCGAGTCCAGATGCCTCAAATTGATTCTTATGCAACAGCCTGTGGCGCGGGACTTGGGACAGGTTTCCACGGCGCTGAAGATGATTACCGATATGGAACGCATCGGGGACCACGCCGCGGATATTTCGGACTTATGCGTGTATCTTTCCGACCAGGATTACATCGCCAAACTCGAGCATATTTCCCAGATGGCGGAATTCGCGGGTAAAATGGTAACGGAGAGCATAGACGCCTTCGTCCGAAAGGACTTGGAACTGGCGCAAGCGGTCATCGTCCGCGACGACGTGGTTGACGGTCTTTTTGCGACCGTGAAAAAGGACCTGATAGCTTTGGTACACGAGGACGCGGAGAACGGCGAACAAGCCTTTGACCTGTTGCAGATAGCGAAATACTACGAGCGTATCGGAGACCACGCGGTCAACATCGCCGAGTGGGTGATTTTTTCCATAACGGGTAAACACAAGGATAAACAGGTTTTGTAGGGCGCGGCGGACAGGGCTTGAAAAGGGAAAACAAGGAGATAAAAGTGCAGAAAATATGTGTGGTAGAGGACGACGACAACATTCGGGAATTGCTACTGTACGCCTTAACTCAGTCTGGTTTCGCCGCGGACGGTTACGCGGACGGAACGCTTTTTTACAAGACTCTTAACGCCGGGGCGTTCGATGCGGAACCGCCCGCGCTGGTACTGCTGGACATTATGCTTCCGGGCGAAGACGGAATTTCGCTTCTCAGGCGGATGAGGGCGTCCAAAAAGACGGAGAATATTCCAGTCGTCATACTAACCGCGAAAGGCGCGGAGCACGACCGTATCAAAGGTCTTGATTTAGGCGCGGACGACTACGTCACGAAGCCTTTTTCCGTGATAGAGGTTATCGCCCGAATTCGAGCGGTTCTGCGCCGGTACGTTCCGCAAATGGACGCGCCTTCTACTTTTACCGTCGACGGTATCGTTCTTTTCCCTGACAAGCGCGTTGTGCTCGTCAACGGGTCGGAGGTAACCGTAACTTACAAGGAATTTGAATTACTCTATTACCTCATGTGTAAGAAAGACATCGTGCTGACCCGCGAAGTCCTGCTCAACCGTATTTGGGGCGGCGATTATCTGGGGGAGAGTAGAACCGTTGATATGCACATCAAGTCCTTGCGGCAAAAGCTGGGCGAAGCCGGCGGCGTTATTAAAACCGTGCGTAACGTGGGCTATAAGATAGAGGGTTAACGTGAAGAAACGTATATATAGGAGCATGGCGCTACTCGCCGTTACGAGCCTTACGCTCGTGTCGGGCGCGTTGAGTCTTATTTTTTATTATCAATTTTCGTCTTACTTGCAATCAGACGTGAAGAGGCGCGCGCGCGCAATCAAGATTGTCTTTGATACAAACCAGTTTGACATAAACAGCGTCATATCAAATGGGATATTTTCAGCGACGATGGAAGATACGCGCGTTTCGATCATCAGCCAAGACGGGACTGTGCTATACGACAACGCCGTTTCGGCGGCAAGTCTCGAAAATCATGCGGATAGAGAAGAAGTCCGCGCCGCGCGGACTTCTGGTTTTGGCGAAAGCCGTCGTTTCTCCGATACTTTGAGGCAGGAAACGTATTATTATGCGGTTGAATTGTCGAACGGCTACATTGCGCGCGTGGCTAAAACCACCGACAGTTTTTTAGCGTTATTCGAACGGGCTCTGCCCGCGGTCTTGGGCGCGTTGATTTGCGCGGTCGTGGTCTGTTATATCGCGGCCGGCAGTCTTACTAACCGCATCGTCAAGCCCCTTAATAACGCGCGTCTTGATGACGGTCAGATTCCCGTTCCCTACGATGAACTTACCCCTTTTGTACGCGCCATTGAGAAACAACGGAAACAGATTGCCGACCAGATGGAGGCTTTACAGGAACGGTCGGACTCCATAAACGCGGTCATGGAAAACATGAGCGAAGGCGCGGCGTTGCTTGACCCCCACGGAACCATACTCTCCGCAAACAAGAGCGTCCTGCGGATTTTCGGCGTTGATACGCCGATGGAAGGAAAGAATATTCTGGAACTTCTGCGAGATATTACGCTGTTGGAATATACACGCAGCGCGCTGGCGGGCGCCCGCGGCGAAACAGATATGGAAAGAGCGGGGAGAGATTACCGCGTATATTTTAGTCCGGTTACGGACGTCGGGGCGGTTCTACTTTTCCTTGACACGACTGAGAAAATGAAGGCGGAGAAACTGCGCCGCGAGTTTTCAGCTAACGTCTCCCATGAATTGAAGACGCCGCTTACGAGTATATCCGGCTATGCGGAGTTATTGGACAGCGGTATGGTTCAGGAGCGCGACAAGGCGGCGTGTATCCGTAAGATAAAAGACGAGTCAGGGCGCTTGATAACGCTGGTTGAAGATATAATGTTGCTGTCGCGTTTAGACGAGGGGAAAAGCGGCGAAGCGTTTACCGATGTGAATCTTGTCGCCTCCGCAAGAGAGAGCGTGGAAAGGCTTACGCAAGAAGCTGTGGAATTGGGCGTTTCCATAACTGTGCGTTGCGTTGGAAACGGCGACTCTGACCATATAATGGTCAGAGCGAGCCGCTCTATGATTGCGGAGCTGTTTTTTAACCTTATCGGCAATGCGATAAAATACAACAAACCATGCGGCGCGGTAACGGTTGAAGTTACGCAAAGCGACGGCTTGGTTACCGTGTCCGTATCGGACACGGGCATAGGGATTCCGAAAGAAGCGCAAAGCAGGGTATTTGAGCGATTTTACCGGGTGGATAAATCACATTCCAAGAAAACAGGCGGCACGGGACTTGGTCTTGCCATTGTCAAACATATAGCCGCGGTTCACAATGCGGAAATCACGTTAGACAGCGACGAGGGCGAGGGAACAAAAATAACGGTTTGTTTCAAGAGCGTCTAATCCATTCTTTCAGTCTGCCTGCGGGGAAACGCCTTGTATCAGATAAAATTCAAAACTCCTTGCTCTTTTGGTTTCAATTTCCAGCCGCCGTCGGTCTTTGCGCCTATATCTTCTAAAACGCTTAATATGGTTTGGTTTTCAGGCGTGCGCCCGTTTTTTAACAGCGGCATAATTTCGTACACGATTTTATCAAAATCCGTCGCCCCGTTTGCAAGTAAAAAACTTGTCAAGAAATATTTAATTCGTAATTTCTCGTCGACGCTCGTTATAAACGGCTTGTTTTTTTTTATGTTAAACCTTTCCGTATCCGGGTTGTAATCAAACCTGTCCATCAAAATCGGCGTAAGGTCCGAATAATGCTTCTTGAGTAGATGCAAGAAACCGTTTTCCAAACCCTTTATGATAAGCTCGTCGTTAATTTGCTCAAGGGTCGCGCCGTGGTTCTTTGCGATAACGCCTTCGATGGTTCCCATCAAAACATCGCCAATATCAACGCCTAAATTCGTCCGCAACAAGGCTTTCGGGTTCTTCGTTTTGCGAAAATTAAGAATAAGTTGCCCGGACAAGACGGTAAAAGGATGCTGTCGCTTCTTGAAAGAAGTCTGCCCGTTCTTTTGCGGAACCGCGCCGACGTATTCAAAACCGCATCTTTCACAAGCGTCTATTATGAGATGCCAGAATTCAGGGTCTTTATGCGCGAACACGAAAGAAAGCCATCGGTCGAACTTGAGAACGCGGTACATTTCCTTTATGCTTTTCGCCATAAGGTCGTTGTACCGCTCCTTTGTTTTATGATGTTCGCCGCCCTCTATAGCTTCGTTGTCGTAATCCTGTTCCGTAACGTCAAAATCAAGCCAGGCGTTCCACATCGCGGATAAATCCAAGTAAGGTATCTTTTTCCCATAAGGCGGGTCGGTATAGATATAGTCAACGCTCTCCTTCGCCAGAAACGACAAATCGGTCGCCGTGCCTTGGACGACTTGGGCGTTTTCAAATATCGTTTCAAATTCCTTATGCGTATTGAGCGAATACGCCGTCTTAATCTCTTCCTTCGCCGCTTTCACTTTTTTGTAGCGAGACGTAAAATATTTCATTGTATCAACGCTTACTGGAAACGGCGCAATTCTGTATCGGTAATACTGGAACGGGCTTGCGTTTCCACGCCCTTCGCTTCTATTTGACGACTGATGATATGTACGATTCACTTTCGTAATAAGCCCGGAAAACATCAACAGTAACGTAGCGCGGACGTTTTTGTCTCTTTCTTTCTTAATGAGTCTTTTTAATAACGCTAATTGCGCCAGTTGCTTGCGGCTAAACAATTCTGGCACGGTTCCCACATCGCTTCTTTTTGGAAGCGTCAACGCTTTTGGTCCAGGATATTTCCGTAAGATTTCTTCGATTTCCTTTTCGGTTTTCGGTTCGTCTTTTATATACGCGGCGCGTACTCTGTTATACGCCTCGTCAAATTTACTGAAATTTACAGGCGCTAAAAGCGACTGCACGATAAAAACCGCCATCGGATTTATGTCAATGTTTATCGCCCGCCTGCCGTTCAAAACCGCCTCGACCGCGGTTACCCCGCTCCCGCCAAACGGATCAAGTACCGCGTCGCCTTCGTTTGAAAAATGTTTTATGTACGCGCTCACAATGTCCCAGCTCTGGCGCGTGAAATAGCCGTGAACCCCAAAATGACGTTTCGCGGATTGTTTTTTCACAAGGATTTCAGCCAAAAGCGGACGTTTCATATATTCAATTCTTTCAGGACGCTCAATTGGTTTAATCGTTTCGTAAGTAAACGTCTTGCCCGACTGAAAACTATTTATAGAAAGAATTCTCTGTAAGTCGTCCCAGTATTCGTCAATCTCGTTAATTTTGAAATACAATCTCGGCGTGTTCGTTTCCGCGGTTCTGTAGCAGGCGAACTCAAGCCCGTTGCACAAGGCGAAATAGGCGCTTTGTATTTCTATGTGCGCGGCGTAGGAATACGCCTGTTCAATGTTTTCCGTCTCAAAAACGTTTTGATTCGGTTGCTTTGTTTCCAGTACCCACGCGTAACTGTTTCCTATCCGTATGAGGTAGTCGGGTCTCATAGAATGTTGTTTATGCCCGGCGCGGAATTTCAACGTCTTGTTGCGCTCTATGTTTTCGGGAGGGAAGCCTAAATTCTTCAAAAGAGGCTCAACGACGACCGCCGCTACGTCGGCTTCGCTGAAATTCTTTTGAGAGACAAGCGAATTTATGTCAAGATTTCCAAATAGCGTCTTGCTGATTTCCATCTCGTTCTCCATAATTGCTCATATTACAATATCTACATAAATAATTCAATTTTCTTTTTCTCAAATATCCTGTGAGACGGCTTCGTAAAAGGCGTTGTTTAGCGAATCTTCCCGCTAGACATACCTCGCATTTTTCTCTAAAATAGCGTTATGCTGACGGTTTTACGAAAATCTAAAGGCATCTCGGCAATACTGGAAACATTCTCGCACAAACAAACGCCCCTTGAAATAGACGACGCGGACGACGCTCTGTCCGCGATTCTACTCGCGCTGATGAGCGAGAGGGCTGTGGAACCGTTCCTCGCCGTAACTCCCTCTGAACGGGACGCTACAGAGTTGTCCGCAAACCTTGGGGCGCTGGGCGTGGACGCATCCGTGTTGGATTGGTGGGGCGCGGTTCCGTATCGGTACCTCAATCCGTTCTCCCCCGTGTTCGGCTCAAGGGCGCGATCCCTTGCGGAGCTTGCGTCTGGCAAGGCGCGGGTCGTTATCGCGCCTGAACGGGCGTTTTTTACCCTTCTGCCCCCGCTCTCTTATATCGCTTCTGCGCTCATTACGGTCAAACGCGGAGACGCGCTCAGTCCTATCGCTCTGGCGGGAAAGTTGACGGATTTTGGGTATATCAGAACGCCGAAAGCGCAGAATTTGGGAGACTTTTCCTTGCGCGGCGGGATATTAGACGTGTTCATGGCTGACGATGAAGCTTATCGCATGGTCTTTGACTTCGATTCGGTAGAATCTATCAAGAGATTCAACCCGTTTGACCAAAGCGGCGCGGAGAAAATCTCCCAAGTCATAATCCACCCGCTGAAAGAAGTGGTCTGGACCGACGACCGTATCGACGTCTTGAGTAGAAACTTGCGCAAGTTTGACGAATTCCCAGACAACGGCGCGGCTATTATAGAAAGCCTGATTGAACGGCGGACCGTGGACGGCGAAGAGTTGTTGTTTCCACTCGCCTTTGAGGAGCCTGCGTCTCTTTTGAGTTATTTCACGCGCGGCGCTGTTTTTTTCTTTGATAAGGAGCGGCTTATAGCTAACGCGGAGATTCTGGAAAAGGAATACCATAGCTTCTTCGTCAAAGCGACGCGGGAACGGGAAGTACCGAAGCCTGAACGAATCTTTCGGAATTGGGAGTGGAGAGAGTCCGCCCCCCCGAAAAGAGGAGGCGCGGAAATCCAAATCGTATCCTTCATGCGGACGCGGAATCCGGGGGACCCGCAAGCTATCAGACTGAGCGCGGGCGGAGAAACGCCGCGGAGCTTCTTCGGGAACATGGACTACATGAAAGAGGAGTTTGGCGCCTTGTCCGACGCGGGGTGGCGAATCATTGTGGCCGCGGAATCAGACCTACAGGCGAAACGGATTCGAGGAGTATTGGAAATAGGCGGAGAACGAGACGCGGCGAGCCGTATAGAAAACAATCCTCCTTTGCGCGAGAAAACGACTGCGTCCTTCAACCGCGCTCCACTTCATCCCAAACACGAATTCCATCCGCCCGTCGTCGTAACCCTGCCGATTTCCGCGGGATTCGCCCTGCCGGACGTCAAGCTGATGGTTGTACAGGAGAACGAAATATTCAGCAGACGGCGCAGACCGCCGCCGTCCCTCAAAACCGCCCAGAGCGCGGTTATTGATACCTTCGTAGAACTCAAGCCGGGCGACTTTGTGGTTCACGTCAATTACGGCGTCGGGCTTTTCAAAAGTATCGACCGTGTGCGCGCCCTGGGGCGTGAACGGGACTATATCAAAATAGAATACGCAGACCAGGAAGTCGTTTTCGTGCCAATAGAACAGGTCAACCTTGTGCAACGCTATATTGGTAACGAGGGAGCGCCGCCCCGACTCGACCGTCTCGGTTCAAAATATTGGGAATACCGTAAAGCGCAGGCGCGTAAAGCAGCCGAAGAATTAGCAGGGCGGCTTCTGGAACTATATTCCAAACGTAAAGCTTCTGTGGGTTTTACATTCCCGCCTGACGGGGAATGGCAGGATTTGTTTGAAGCAGGCTTCCCCTTTGACGAAACCGAAGACCAACTACGATGCGTCGCCGAAATCAAGGCGGATATGGAGAGTGTCGCGCCGATGGATAGGCTGGTCTGCGGCGATGTGGGTTATGGCAAAACCGAAGTGGCTCTGCGGGCGTGTTTTAAGGCGATTATGGCAGGGAAACAAGCAGTCTTCCTCGCGCCGACGACTGTGCTTGTGGAGCAACATTTCGAGAACTTCCGCGAGCGGTTCGCCTATTTCCCAGTGAAGATTGCGATGCTTTCCCGTCTCGCGCCGCCGAAAGAGGCGAAACAAACGCTGACTGCTTTGGAACGGGGCGAAATCGACCTTGTTATCGGTACACACCGCGCCATTCAAAAAGACGTACGGTTCAAGAATCTAGGGTTGATTGTAATAGACGAAGAACAGAGGTTCGGGGTTAAAGACAAAGAGCGGCTCAAAGAACTCAAGACTAACGTCGATTGTCTCTCGCTGTCCGCAACGCCGATTCCCCGTACCTTGCACATGAGTCTCTTGAAAATCCGCGATATGAGTCTGCTTGCTACGCCGCCGCGTAACCGCCTGCCGATTGAGACTTTCGTGGGCGAGTTCGACGAAGAACGTATCGTCTCCGCTGTTCGCGCCGAAATCGAGCGAGGGGGTCAGGTGTTTTATCTACATAATCGTATCGAGGATTTGGACGATGTACGACTGCGACTTGAGTCGCTGGTTCCAGAGGCTATGGTGGCGACGGCGCATGGACAGATGCAGGCGCGGGATTTAGAAGACGTGATGCATCGATTTGTTCACGGAGGCTTTCACGTGCTGGTTTCAACTACTATCATCGAGAACGGACTGGATATTCCTAACGTGAACACGATAATAATCAATCATGCGGAGCGTTACGGGGCGTCGCAACTTTATCAACTGCGAGGGCGGGTGGGACGCTCGGACCGCGAGGCTTACGCCTATTTGTTTTACCCCAAGAACGCGGAGCTTTCAGAAGAGGCGTCTCAGCGGCTCGAGGCGATTCAGCGTTATACGGAGCTTGGCTCGGGCTTCAAAATCGCTATGAAGGATATGGAGATTCGAGGCGCGGGCAATTTGCTTGGACGAGAGCAGTCGGGTAATATTTACTCGGTAGGGTTCGATATGTATATGCGGCTGTTGGACGAGGCCGTGCGTAAACTTGAGCGCTCGGACTATTCGACGGAAAGCGAAACGCTGCTTGAGCTTGAATATTCTGGTTTCATTCCTGATTCTTACATGGGTTCGGCGCAGATGAAGATGGAATTTTACAAGAAAATCGCGGCTATTGCGAGCAAGGAAGAGAAAGAGCGACTGGAAGGAGAGCTTTCCGACCGTTTTGGTCCGCCGCCTGACGAGGTGGCGAGTCTGCTTTCTCTTGCGGAGATTCGTATTATTTGCCGAGAAATCGGCGTGTCGTCTTTGCAGGAACACGGGGGTTTTGCGCGGATTGTGTTTTCCCGCGTCGCCAACGTCCACGCGGACCGTCTTGTACGGATGATTGCAGAGTCTGGGGGCAAAGTACGTCTCGACCCAAAAGCGTCTAACGCGGTGATTCTGGCGACTAGAAGCATAGGGCTTAAAGAGAAGAGCGAGTTTATTCGGGAGAAGTTGTCAATTATTGCAGGATGAAAAACCCCACTGTGAATAAAAAAACGGCACGTCCGCCGTCCATGGTTGTAATATATAAAGTACGGGCAACTTCGCATAACGGACTTACCACGCGTTTTCCGCGTTGCCGTCCTTTCCCGCAAGGCTTTTATAGCTGAGCGCTATCTCATATATCCGCAGGGCGTAACGGCTTTGCAAACGCCCCATATCGGCAAGGTTCAATCTCGCGTACAGCCTTTTCAGCTCCTTGAGGAATCCCGCCAGATCTTGATCAAAGATCATCGTACAAACGCCGGTATCTTTGTTAAATTCCGCTCTTTGAAGCCAATGGAACATGACCCAGCTCGTTTTCCCTTCTTGTCGGGCGGCGTTTCTACCTCGATAACGCTTTCCATACATTCTTTAACCGCTTCTTTGAAAAGATTGAACGTCTCCCCGCCCTTCGGCGCTCCCAGGGCTTTGCAGAATTCCGCGAAGGCGAAGGCCGCCGAAAGACTGGATAGATCCGGCGGCAG
>JAIRKH010000017.1 GCA_031260245.1 Treponema sp.
CCCCTGAGAAGAACGGCGACTATGCATGGCTGCTTCATATCTTGAAGTCCCTTAAACCAAAGGGAAAGGCCGCCGTCATACTTCCCCACGGCGTTTTGTTTCGCGGGAACGCCGAGGCGCTTATTAGGCGGAACATCATCGACAAAGGCTATATCAAGGGAATTATCGCTCTTCCCGCGAATCTATTTTACGGAACCGGCATCCCAGCCTGCATCATCGTTATCGACAAAGAAGGCGCGGCGGAAAGGGACGGCATCTTTATGATTGATGCGAGCCATGACTTTATCAAAGACGGCAACAAAAACCGTCTGCGGGAGCGCGATATTTATAAAATTGTTACCACTGACGCGGAAGACCGCGCTGTGCTGGAAAGTCTGCTTGAAAAAAAGAACCTGGTTGACGAGTATAAAAAGATGCTTAAAACCCTAAAAGAAATTCTTGAACAGAAAATAAAAAAGCAGTACGGCAAATTGACCAATGATGAAATACTTGAGTTGCTGGTCAACAGAAAATGGTATAACACCATATACGAAGGTATTCACGCGCTCTATACCGCGATTTCTCACAATATCGCGAACCGTGTAACAGAACTCGCTGCCCGCTACGAGGAACCCCTGCCCGCCGTTGCCGAAAGAGTGGTTGAATACGAGAGCAAAGTGAAATCCCACTTGGAAAGGATGGGGTTTGCATGGTAGTTAAGAAGAAAAACGGCCTTGTAGCAAAAAAGGCGGATGTATCGCCAGACGAGAAGCGTTTTTTTACCGATATTTCGGCCATTTTAGACGGGGGACGTTCAAAAGCATACGCCGCCGTCAATTTTGCCATGACCGCAACCTATTGGGAAGCGGGAAAACGGATTGTCGAGCAGGAACAGCACGGCAGAGAGCGGGCAAATTTAAAAAACATCAGGCGGTTTTATCTTGCTTTTCAGAACGACCCAATTGGCTACACAGTGTGTAGCCAATTGAGTTGGTCGCATATCCGGCTTATCATGCGGCTGGACAGCGAGAAAGCCCGCCATTATTACCTTGAAGTAATGCTTGACCGGGATTTGGCTGAATTGTATCAGGTAGAAACCAGAGTATTGAACCAGACGGTAAAACGAAATATAAAACGCTTTCCGGAAGATTTTATGTTTCAGCTAAGCAACGAAGAATTTACAAACTTGATATCACAAAATGTGACATCAAGTTGGGGAGGGGTAAGAAAACCGCCGGTAACAAAACCAATCGGATTTAGGATTGAGCCGGATGAAGACAGAGGGAAAAACTAATGGCGGCGCGGGACGAGAAGATGCCGGAGGGGTGGGAAGAGAGAAGGCTTGGGGGAATTTTTTTTAATATTTGTACGGGTAAAAAAAATAACGAGGATAAAGTATCAAACGGTCATTATCCATTTTTTGTCCGGTCGCGGCAAATCGAAAAAATAAACAGCTACTCTTTCGATGGAGAAGCAATTATTATAACTATTGAAGGACTTAAAAAACGCTCCCGCCGGATTTTTCCGCAAAAGGCGATTTTTATGTGTTTGTAGACGAATGCCGCCGGACGCAATCCGGTACTGCATTTGACCGAGAAACATCATAACAATGCGTTTATATCCTTTATGGATACGTATATGCCCTATTGGCGTGAAACCAAGAAGGCGTTAAACGATCAAATTTTGGACTTTATGGAAATAAATTAGATGGCGAGCTAATTCTACGCGGGATAAAGAGTTACAAAGAGATTCAAAGTCCCTCTGATATTCTAAATAACAGTCCTTTAAGTCTAAATCTATACAGGAAGTAGGCTTGTTTTCGGTTACATTTCTAAATGTCTCACCACGGGCGGTACCCCCAAAAAACCGCGAAAAAAGGGGAAAAAAGGCGCGGGTCACGGTGAACCGCGTATGCGGGCGGAAAAGCATTGTCCACTGATTACGCTGATTGCGCGGATTAAGAATAGATCGACGGGTAAATCCGCGTTAATCTGTGTAATCAGCGGACTATTTAATGAGGCCGGGGGCACGGTTACCGCGCATGGACGTGAAGGCTCGTGTGTCATTCGCGCTTATTCGCGCACATTCGCGGACCCTGGGGATCAAGGCGCGGGTCACGGTGAACCGCGTATGCGGGCGGAAAAGCATTGTCCGCTGATTACGCTGATTGCGCGGATTAAGAATAGATCGACGGATAAATCCGCGCAATCCGGGTAATTTGCGGACAATGTTCTTACCCGCGTTCGTCTGTGGGGCATCCACGCCGCCCGTGGGTGTTGCTCTCGTGGCGTATCGAAAAACTTTCTCGCCAAATGGCATATAAGGAGCCGCCATTTTCAATTCCCCGCAGGGACGGGCTTACGGAAACGCCTGTCCGGTAACGGAGGCGGGCTCGTTATACTCAATGAGCCGTGTTATCACGGTGCCTTCTCTCGGTACAAGATACCCGTTCAGCTTTGTCCAGCGGATTTCGCGGCGTTCCGTCCAGTTTCCATTTTGGTCAAAGGCGTACTCGTAGCTGGAGTTGGCCGGCGGTTGCGGCGCGTCGTCCCCGCTTTCCCGAATATCCTCAAGGTGGATTATGAGGCCGGTTTCGTCCCGCTGAAATGAAAGCGTTGTCCCGGCTCTTGTCCAGTAACGCGGCCCCTTGTCGTTATAGTATGCCGACACGTCGCGCGCGCCGTTTACGCCGTCAGGGAAACTGATGGACGTGATGTTTTGCATACTATCGTAATGGAAGATTCTTTCGTCGCGCAGGACTTCAAGCGGTATGCCGGTCTCATCCGTCCACATTTCGACACAGGCATCGGCCTGCCACAGGAACGAGGCGAAATAGGAGGCGCCCCCGGTTTTGATACGCGCCGTTTTAGGCCGCCTCTCGTCCGTGGTGAGCACAATAATCTCGATTGATTCAGTTGATTCATCTGATTCATCAGATGAAAGGGCCAGCGTCATTGCCTCGACAACCCGATCGCGTCCGTATCGCATGGATGCCTGATAGAAAATGCCGTCCCGCAAAAACGGGAACTCCACGAACCGCCCTTCCGCGTCCCGGCGTACCGTGTACGAAGCCGGGGAACGGGCCGGAGGAAGCTCGGCGTTTCCCGCGCCGCCAATGGCGGGCGATCCGTTTTCCGCTTCGGGGTCTCGTACCGTGATAGTAACCCGGCGCGCTTTTCCGCTTGAGACCGGATCGAAGCTGTCGGGTGGGATAGCGGGTGGCCAATCGGGTTGCCAGCGCACAGCGTTCTTCTGCGCGTCTTCCCATAAGCGGTGGATAGGAAAGACCGGCGCGCCGGCCGGCTGTCCGTCTGCTTCCTCCCCTTCTTGAGATTCTGCGGCGGCTGCTGTGGTGACGGCCGCGCCCGAAAAAAACAAAAAAGCCGCGCACAGAGCGGCGTGTCGGTGCCCCATACGTGCATTATCGGTAAATAGCGCGGAACTATTCAGCTCCGGCCCCGCACGGACTTCCCTTGCGCCGGTCTGTACGGCTGCGAGCCGCCCCTCGGCGCAATATCCGCATAAACCAAGGGCGGGAGCCGCGATTTCCCGCATCCCGACCTTGCCTTTTGCCCTGCGGCCAAGAAGACTTGAACTTCCATACCTCTCGGCACCAGCACCTCAAGCTGGCGTGTCTACCAAATTCCACCATCGCCGCATAAGCGTTAGATACTATAAACAGATTTAACATTTTTGTCAAGCGTATTTTATGTAAATTTAAATTTTGTATTATTCATTGAAACAGGAACCAGTAGACCGCGTAGAATACCGGCGCCGCGAGCGTAATGGAGTCTATGGAATCCAGCACTCCGCCGCGTCCGAGAATGATGTTACCGGAATCTTTTGTGTTGACGCTTCGTTTGAGTGCCGACTCGGATAGATCCCCGATTGAGGCGGCAATACCGACGAAGAGTCCAAGCAAAAAGCCCGCGGATGGACGCGAAATAAAAATCCGTGTGGGAGAGAAGACATCCGGGAGGAGCGTAACCGCGATGAAACCGATAAGCACGGAGGCTGAAAGACCGCCCGCGTAACCAGCGACGCTTTTGTTAGGGCTTGCGGGAATGACGCCGCGGTTGTTCTTGCCGAAAAGCATACCAAAAACCCATGCCGCGGAATCGTTGGAGATAACGATGAGGAAAAATACGATGATGATTTGAGCCGCATTGTTCCACCGCGTCATTCGTATTATCCACGATAGAAAAAGCCCCGGATAGAGAGTCACCGAAAATCCTGCCGCCACATGGCTGAAAACATCTTTCAGTTTCTCTTTACTTGAGAATGTTCTCGAAATCATAACCCATGATGCGCTTAAAACCAGAATACCTGGCACTACTTGGCTGTTTATGTCAAGGACCACAACCAGCGTCATGCCGAAAGGAACCGCGGTTCCGAGAATGGCGGCTTCGGCAAGCGGAATTTTTGCGCCTGTTTTTTTGAGGAGACCGGCGAATTCCACCGAGCCAAGGATCGACAGTGTGATAACCGTGATATTCGTGGCTAAATGGTGGTATTGCGGCAAAAAAACTACGATACCCACTACAAACGGCACGGCGACGCAAAACATTATGAGCCTTTCGATGAGTTTTTTCAATGTTTCTCCCTGATTAAAGAATTGGGTTGTTGTTACCAAACACTGCTTGAAATTATCAAACTTTGTGCGCTAACGAAAAACTTGTCCCCTATTCCCAATTCCATTTATTCCCCCAAAACGCCGCTCTCGTTTCCGAAAATCCTCTATCGCCGCGGACAAATCGTCCGCTGTCCAATCTGGCCACAGTTTTTCGGAAAAGTAGAACTCCGCGTAAGCGGACTCCCAGAGGAGGAAGTTACTCATGCGCTTTTCACCAGCGGTACGGATGACGAGGTCCGGGTCAGGTATATCTGGATTGTCGAGATGGGCGCTTATCGTTTCGCCGCTTATCTCATGTTCCTCGGCAAGGGCGCGTCTCACAGAGCGAACGATTTCGTCTCTGCCGCCGTAATTTATAGCAAGAACGACCTGGGTTCCTGTGAAGTCGGCGCTTTCCACGCATGTATCAATTATATCCTGAGCAACGTCCGGCGGAAGTCCGGAAAGGTCGCCTGTGTAACGCACGCGGATGTTATTTTCGCGAGAAAAGGCAAATTCCGCCCGCAAATACTGTCGCGCCAATCCCATGATGAAACCAACTTCGTCCGCGGCGCGCTTCCAGTTTTCGGTGGAAAACACGTAGAAAGTAACATAGGGAACACCCATATCGCTCGCAGCCTTGGCGATTCGTTTACCCGCCTTCAAGCCTTCGATATGCCCTTGGGTGCGCGCTAAACCGCGTTTTTGCGCCCATCGCCCGTTCCCATCCATGATAACGCCGATGTGTATGGGTGTCATTGATAGTTTGGAAGTCGGGTTCATTGTTAGAAAGTCTTTTGATAAAACCTTCGTATCGTATTCCCTACTCCCTATCCCTCCATTATTTCCGTTTCTTTTTCCGCAAAAACCTTGTCTGTTTCGGCGACATATTTGTTCGTCAATTCTTGCAAGTCTTTCTGCGCCTTCTTCTCGCCGTCTTCCGTGATTTCGGCGGCTTTGAGCTGTTTCTTTAATTCGTCGTTGCCGTCCCGCCTGATATTGCGAAGCGCCACCTTGGATTGTTCCGCGTAATTTTTCGCGATTTTTACGAGTTCTTTGCGCCGCTCACCCGTGAGGGGGGGGATACTGATGCGGATGACTTTGCCGTCGTTGCTGGGATTCAGCGACAATTCCGAATTGCGGATAGCCTTCTCTATTTCGCTGACGAGGGCTTTATCCCACGGCGTAATGATTACAAGCCGCGCCTCTGGTACAGAAATATTAGCGACTTGGTTGATTGCCTGCTTGTCCCCATAGGCGTCTACCCGAAGCTTGTCGAACAAAGCGGTAGACGCTCTGCCCGTCCGCAAAGCGGCAAGATTTTCTTTCAAATTCGCCACGGTTTTTTTCATCTTCTCTTCTAGCGAAGAAATAACGTTATTACTCATTTTCTTATTCAAGAGCGGGAGTATTTGTTAGCGAACAAAGCTTACTTTTTATCAAGCGATGTTTTGTAACGACTCCCGACTCCCGATACCCCCTTATTTTTGTCCCACCTTGAAATACACGTAATCCGTAATAGCGATGGTTGCGCCAAGCTGTTTGCCTATATCCGCGAAAGCCTGCGCCACCGTGATTTTTTCATCTTTGATATAGCCTTGGTCCATGAGGCAGATAGATTTGAGGAATTTGTTCAGTTTCCCCTTGAGGATGCCTTCGAGCGCCTGCGCGGGCTTACTCTTCAGACTTGCGTCAGCCTCCATCTGTTTGCGGAATATGTCTTCCTGCTCCTTGATAAATACCGGGTCGAGCTTATCCTTGCTTAACACCAAAGGATTGAACGCCGCGATATGCATAGCGATGCTGTAGGCAAAGGATTCCACGTCTTCTTGATTGACTGACTTGTCCGCGGATAGTTTCACGATGATGCCGATTGCGCCGTCTCCGTGTATATACGAGACAAGATACTCGTTTTCGCCAGCGGCGACAAGCTTGAGCCGTTTCAGGCTCATATTTTCCCGAATCTTCGTAGCGAGGTCTGTTACAACGGCGGCAAGCTCCTCGTTAGGCGCGGCGTAGCCATTTTCCAGCGCTCTGTCCGCGATAACGCCGCCGAGCGCGATGAATTCTGGGTTCCGCGCCACAAAATCGGTTTCGGACGCCAATTCCACGATAACCGCGTTATTCCCTTTTATTTTGATGAATATTTTGCCTTCGTTTGTCGCCCGACCCGAGCGTTTCTCCACCGCGGCAAGCCCTTTTTCTTTGAGTTGCTTCTCCGCGGCCGCAAAATCGCCGTTAGCCTCTTCCAAGGCTTTCTTACATTCCATTGGTCCCGCCCCGGTCCTTTCCCGAAGCTTCTTTACATCTGCGGCTGTTATTGCCATGTTTTCTCCTTTTTATTTGTAGAGAAAGGAAATTAGTAAACGAAGCTTAGTATTCTTAAGCGACGATGACTAATAATAGCCCCTTTTCTCTACTCTTCGTAACTTTTGTTCTCGTCAATGGGAAGCTCTTCGTCGCTTTCCTCATCGTCGGTTTTAAGAACCGACTCGTCGGACTTGTATTTGTCGATGTCGATTTCCATGTCCTCTTCTTTGATGGAGGCGTCCGTCATTATGTCTTCCAAATTCTCGTCTCCGAGTCCCTCTTCCAAAATACGCAAGCCGACTTCGTTGTCAGTTTCCACAACCGCGTTTGCGATGATTTGCGTAAATAGCGAGATGGAACGGATGGCGTCGTCGTTACCTGGAATGGGGTAGTCGATGCCTTCGGGGTTGCAGTTCGTATCTACAACCGCGGCAATGGGAATACCCATACGTTGCGCTTCGGCAACGGCGATAGCTTCCTTGCGAGTGTCAATGATGAACAGAATCCCCGGAAGGTCCTTCATTTCCTTAATACCGCCTAAATTCTTCTGAAGCTTGTCGCGTTCCTTACTCAAGGACGCTATCTCTTTTTTGGTGAGGTTCTCGAACGTGCCGTCCACTTCCATCTTTTCAAGTTTTTTCAGACGTCGGAGCGACTCTTTGATGGTAACAAAGTTGGTCAACATACCCCCGAGCCACCGGTTGTTCACGTAAAACATACCGCAACGCTCGGCTTCTTTCTGAATCGCCTGTTGCGCCTGTTTCTTCGTGCCAACCATCAAAACGGTTTTACCCGCTTTGATAGTCTTCCTAACGGCGTCATAGGCGTCTTTGATTGCTTGAATGGTCTTCTGCAAATCAATGATATGAATACCATTCCTCTCCGCGAATATGTATTGCTTCATCCGCGGATCCCAACGGTGAACCTGATGTCCGAAGTGTACGCCGGACTCCAATAGGCTCTTCATAGTAACTACTGCCACATTTCCTCCTGACTGCGGCGATTATCTCCGTAATCGCCCGCCCTTACTCTGTTTCTCGCCTTCCGCAACGCGGTTTTTTTGGCGGAACCTACCCCGCGGGGTAAATCGGTTTCGATAAAACGATTTAGAAAGTATAACGAAAAATTGAGATAATGACAAGAGACGAATTTGCTTTTTAGTCCTTTTGCGGCGATGTAACGGCTTCCATTGTCTTCTTGAAAGCTTCAGCGGAAGAGCGGATGATTTTCTCGTCGACGCAGTAAGCGAAACGTACCCAGCCCGGCTTGGAAAAACTGGCGCCCGGCACGCCGAGTATGAAGTTTTGTTTCAATTTTTCAACAAAAGCCGCGTCGTCCCCGCCCGGAGCTTTACAGAATAGGTAAAACGCGCCTTCAGGTTCCGCGTATTCGATACCCGCGGCGTCCAAAACCTGTTTGAATACATCTCGCCGTCTTTCGTAAACGTCAACGTCTACTCGCGCATGGGCGAGTTCCGCGATGATACGTTGCATAAACGCGGGGGCGTTCACATAGCCGAGAACGCGCGTCGCGTAGATAAGGGCGTTTATCACATCGTCCTTATCGCGGATTTGGGGACCAACCGCGATGTACCCGATGCGCTCGCCGGGCAAGGATAAGCTTTTGGAATAGGAGCTGACCACAATAGACTCGCCGTAATTAGATAAAATCGGCGGCACAGGCTTATAGGCGATTTCGCGGTACGGTTCGTCTGCGACTAGATATGGGAATCTGCCGTCTTTCTCGCCGTGTTTAGTCAATATAGCGGACAATTCCGCGATGGTCTCCTGCGGATAGATACGTCCTGTGGGGTTGTTCGGCGAATTGATGACGACCGCCGCGGTTTTCGGCGAGAGCGCCTCCCGAATCGCGTCGACGTCAAGGTTGAAATCAGGCAGAGTCGGCGTTTCAACCAGAGATCCGCCGTGGTTAGACACATAAGAACGGTATTCCATGAAGTAAGGCGCGAGGACAATCACTTCGTCGCCTGGATTGAGAATCGCCTTGAACACGGAGTTGAGACCGCCGGCCGCGCCGACAGCCATAACCACATGACCGCCGTCGATGCTGACGCCGTGGTCCGCGGACGCCTTTTTCGCCAGCGCCTCTCGTACATAAGGGTAACCTGCGTTGGGCATATACCCGTGAGATCCCTTGGCGTCTTCTTGCGCCAGTTTTAAGAAGACTCTGTGAAACGCAGGCGGCGGTTCAACGTCCGGGTTCCCTAGTGAAAAGTCGAACACCTTGTCGTCGCCAAACTGTTTTTTGAGTCTCGTTCCTTCCTCGAACATCTTCCGAATCATGGAAGACGATACGAGGCTGTTTTTGATGTAGGTTGCTATAGCCATTCCGACATTTTTTCACAAATCGCGATAAAATGCAATATAAAACGTATCAAGTTTTTTGAAAAAATAGAAAAAAAGGGCTTGCAATATTTTTATTTAGGCGCTATATTGTTTACATGGGTCTTGCCAAGAGACCTTTGGTCTTGAGACCCGACCGGAAGCACGGATGCTCCGGTTTAAATATTCAGGGAGGATGATTATGATCATCAACCACAATTTAAGCGCTCAATTTGCCGACCGCTCCTTGGGCGTAACCCAAACCTATCTTACAAAAGACATGGAGAAACTCTCTTCCGGTCTCCGCATCAACCGTGCAGGCGACGATGCTTCTGGGCTTGCGGTTTCCGAGAAACTCCGGAGTCAAATTCGCGGCTTGAATCGCGCTTCCGCAAACGCGTCGGACGGGATTTCCCTTATTCAAACTGCTGAAGGTTATTTGCAGGAAACTCAGGATATCGTTCAGCGATTACGCGAGCTGGCTGTTCAGAGCGCCAACGGTATCTACACGGTGGAAGACCGGGAACAGATTCAGGTCGAGGTTTCCCAGCTTGTGGACGAAATCAATCGCATTGCGTCCCATGCGCAATTCAACGGCAAGAACCTCATCAACGGCAATTTCGCGTTGGACGGCGGTAACGAAGCGTTGTACTTCCACATCGGAGCGAACATGGATCAGCGCGAGCAGGTCTTCATCGGCGACATGAGCGCTACCGCTTTGTTTGAGGGCACCCAGGGCGCGGTTGACCTTGCTAACGCTGATTCCGCTAACTCGGCTATCGGCTCTATCGACGAGGCTCTTAAACTTATCAGCAAACAGCGCGCGGACCTTGGCGGATTCCAGAACCGTCTTGAGCATGCCATCCGCGGTATTGACATCGGCGCCGAAAACCTCCAGTCTGCAGAATCTCGCATCCGCGACACCAACATGGCAGCCCAGATGGTTTCCTACACCAAGAATCAGATCCTTTCTCAGTCCGGCACAGCTATGCTCGCTCAGGCGAACCAGAGGTCGAACTCTGTCCTTTCTCTGCTCCAGTAGTAGAGTTGCGGCTTAGAAGCATCCGTCTCCGTATGAGCCAGATGCTTCTTTGTAGTCCGATTTTCAAAGCGGATGCTTTTAAGTTACTTTTCATGAACGCCCGCTCGACGGTGCGTTAAAAGATTAACGGGCGGTTGCGCCAGGGGTGATTTAAAAGAATCCGCTTTGTTTTTAAGGAAGAGAAAATGATAATCAATCATAACATCAGCTCTATATTTGCCGATAGATCGCTGGGGATAACTCAAAACGCGATAAACGCTAATATCGAGAAATTAAGTTCTGGTTTGCGGATAAACAAGGCGGCTGACGACGCTTCGGGTCTTGCGGTTTCCGAAAAACTCCGCAGTCAAATTCGCGGCTTAAATCAGGCTGACAGGAATATCCAGAACGGCGTGTCCTTCATCCAAACCACCGAGGGGTACTTGCAGGAAACCCAAGATATTCTGCACCGACTGAGAGACCTTTCCGTTCAATCGGCAAATGGTATTTATACTTTGGACGACCGCGAGCAGATTCAGGTTGAAGTCTCCCAATTAGTGGATGAAGTCAGCCGTATCGCTTCCCACGCCCAGTTCAACGGCATAACGCTTTTAACAGGCGCTTTCGGCAGAGAGTCGGAAGCCGTCATGCAAATTCAAGTCGGCGCAAACCAACACCAGAACGAGCGGATGTATATTGAAAACATGAGCGCGGGAGCGCTCGGGGTTCAAAATCTCAAACTCACAACGGCGGACGAAGCGAATCAAGCTATCGACACACTCGATAAGGCGCTGAATATCGTTTCAAAACAGCGCGCTGATTTAGGCGCGTTCCAGAATCGCTTTGAAACCGCTCAATATGGAGTTCAAATCGGCGCGGAAAATCTTCAAGCCTCTGAATCGCGTATTCGGGATGTCAATATCGCGGCGGAAACTGTGCTTTACACCAAGAACAATATTCTTGCGCAATCTGGAACCGCAATGCTTGCTCAGGCAAACATTAAAACCCAATCGGCGCTTCAGCTTTTCTAGGGCGCTTTAACATCGCCCATATGTTTTATTTTAAAGGCTTCAAGAGGCTCCTGGATGCCGCCTTTTGAAGAAAATTGAGAATTGGGAGTAGATTTTTGTTGCTAATCGTTGCTAAAAACCATTAAGCTTCGTTTCCTAATGAAAATATCTATTCCCTATTCTTTACTATTCATTTCCCTCTTATTTACTATTATTTTCCCAGAGACAGTCGATAATTATAATAGAGGGAGGATTCCTATGAGTATGCAGATAGCGGTTACAGGAAGTAACCCGAGTTGGACGCAGGGAAGCGAAAACGCTCAACATATTCGAATGAAAACGGCTGAACAAAAACTTACTGCCCCAAAAAATTGGACGTCTCCACTATCCGGAGCCAAGGATAGCAAAATAAATATCGACGTTGTAGCGGAAGAGCTTGATAGAATCAGTTTCACGTTGAACACGAAACTTAAATTCTCTATTGACCGCGAGTCCCATGAAATCCTTGTTAAGGTTATTGACCCGGAGACTGATAAGGTGATCAAGATTCTTCCACCTGAAGAACTTCGAAGGCTTCACTATAAAATTAAAGAAGCCGTAGGCATTATTTTTGACGAGTTGATATAGTGTCGGACGCCTACATACCGGGTGTATCAAGCCGGTTTAATACTGATAAAATAATCGAAGGTCTTATGAAGATAGAGCGTATTCCACGCGAACGCTCTGAAAAAGAAAAGGAAAATTTTCAAAATCAGAAGACTTATTGGCAAGATTTAAACCGGCGTATCGTCTCGTTCCGTGAAAGCGCGCGACAGCTTTATTCTTTTCAAAATCCTTTCAGCGAGCGTGTGATAACATCTTCGGACGATTCCATCATGACTGGTACCGCGATACGGCAGACCATAGTCGGCGCGCGCGAATTCACTGTCAAACAGATAGCCCAAGCTGATCGTTTCCTCTCTTCCCCTATAGACGACTCTTTCAAAGTTGAGGCGGGGACGTATACCTTTACGGTAGGCAGAGAAGAAGTCTCTTTTGCCTACAAGGGCGGCACGATTCAAGACTTTGCTGAAAATCTTACAAAATGGGGCAAAGATAAAATTGAGGCTCGTCTCGTGGTTGTCAAACCTGGTAGTAAGTCCTTGCTCATTGAAGCAAAACCTACAGGCGCCGAGAATAATATCGGTTTCACAGATAAAGCCAAAGACTTGGTTCTCAATATCGGCATGATGGAAAAGGCGGAGCGTGTCAACGACATTGCCTTGACTAACGATTTGGCGACGGATCTAGTAAATATAGACAAAAACAGTCTCGTGGTCCGTGCTCGCGGCGTTGTGAATGTGAAGTTGCCGGAATTGGTTTCTGACGGTCTTATTATACGGTTCGAGACTTCTACAGCGGTGAGAGCGACCGAGCCGCTGCCTTCTCAAGAACCGCCCCCGGGTCCAACAATACCGAGCGCGGGTTTAGTCTCTTATCAGGATATCGTCGTGGAAAACGACCCGTTTGCTGTGCCTATTCCCAAATGGACGCCCCCGCCCATACCTGTCCGCATTGACGATATGAATGTACTGTTCATCGCCTTTACTGACGGCGGTAGTATTCAGCTTGCTCCCATAGAAGACGGCGACTCTCGTAAGGTTGAATACTCTATCACCGAAACAGGCAGGACCATCGCCTCTCTTGAGGCGAGAAATCAAAACACCCATCGGGACGTTTCTATCAGTAATATCCAAATCATAGAGACGAGCAACGAAATTCTCGTACCGAAGACCCCCGTTTCCACAGCTCAGGACGCCGTCGTTTCTTTTGAAGGCATAGACACGGCGCGTCCCGGTAACACCATAGACGACCTTTTACCTGGCGTTACCGTCACGGCAAAAAAAGCCTCTGAAAAGCCGGTACGCATCGCAGTTGAAGTAGATAGGGAGACGGTCAAAGATTCTCTTATTACTTTTGTAGGCAACTATAATAGGCTCATGTCAGAAATAAACGTACTTATACGCAACGACGTTCGCGTCATTCAAGAACTGACTTACCTTTCCCCAGAAGAGCAGGCGGAATTGCAGAAGAAACTCGGCGTTTTCGTCGGCGATTCAACCATAACTCAGTTCCGAAGCGTGCTACAAAACGCCGTAACAGCCCCTTATCCGACGGCTGACGGCGCAAGTATGCTTGCCAAATTCGGTATAAGTACCGATGCGCGTATCGGTTCAAGCGGCGGTTACGACCCGTCGAGGCTTCGGGGTTATCTTGAAATAGATGAGAAAAAACTCGACGACGCCATTGACAACAACATTGTCTCTCTTCAGCAAGTCTTTGGGTTTGACTCAAACGGCGATAGACTCGTCGACACAGGCGCGGCTTACGCCTGCGAATCCCTCGTAAGGCCCTATGTGGAAACGGGCGGACTTATCTCTATTAAGATAGCGACTCTTGATTCGCGCATCAAAGACGACGACAGACGTATTGTCGCTCTGGATAAACAGCTCGCGGATAAAGAGGCGTCTTTGAGAAGCCAATACAGCCAGATGGAAGGAGCGTATAACCGTATGGAACAAATGTCGAATTCTCTGGATAATTTTAATAAACAAAATTCGCGAAATTAGGAGGGAACAGAGAGTTAGAAGTTAGAAATGTGATATGAAACCTTATCAGGAAATTTTTATCAACTTTCAGCTTTCAACTTCCTATAAAATATGACTATATTGATAAATGACGAAGAAGTGGACTTTAAGCTTGAAGGTGAAAAAACAATTGGAGAAGCGCTTGTCGGCGTTGAAGAATGGCTTACCGGTATGGGAAGCCACATAAGCGGTTTACAGATAGATGGAATTCCAGTGCGTCTTGATGAAATAGAAAAGGCGTGCGTACGGGAATTATCCGATGTTAAAAGTATCGGGATTCAGGCGCGCTCGTTTACGGACTTTGCGTTAGATTCTATTTCCTATGCGGACGCCGCGGTCGCAACGTTTGAGAATGCTTCTCTCGGCGATCAACCTCTGGCGCGTCAGGCTTTTGAAGAGAGCGCCGCATACCGGTTTCTTAAAGAAAATATTCCGGATATCGCGGAAACGATGCGTAAGACGTTTGATGGAAGCGGGCTTTCTCTAAAGGATACATCCGCTTTTCTCAAGGAGAGAGCGCGTGAATTCGCCTCTCCGCAGGAAGAAATAGCGTCTCAGGCGGGAGCCGTATCGGAAATCGTTTCACGGTTGGAGAATCTGCCCCTTGATATGCAGACGGGCAAAGACGCGCGAGTGGCGGAAACGGTGCGGCTCTTTTCCGCTATGGCGGAGAAATTGTTCCGTATCTTCAGTATAATGGGCCGGAAAGAACGTAACGCCGCCTCTGTTCGCACAGTTTATTTTGGAGGCGAGACGCCAATTGAGCGGTTTATTAATGATTTCAGCGCTGTTTTGCGGGAAACGCTCAACGCTTATAAGAGCGGAGATATGGTTCTATGCGGCGATTTAGCCGAATACGAGATAGCGCCGCGTCTGTCGGCGTTCTTTTCCGCCTTGACAGGAACGGTCAAGTAAATGGAGTATGGCGGGTATTCT
>JAIRKH010000031.1 GCA_031260245.1 Treponema sp.
TCGCCCGCCGCAAAAGCCGCCCCTTGCCTACGATATGGTCTTGCCCTATCACGTCATCGAGCGTCTGCGGGCGCATACGGTCCGCGAGAGGGCTGTCGTTTGTTCCCGCGGCGTTTGAAAAGAGGTTCATCATTCTTATTTTACAGAAAACAAGAAGATTAGCAAGGAGTTAATACGGGAGACATCCGTCCCGTGTCAGACACCCTTGTTACCGAGAGTGCCAGACACCCACGTTTTAGCGATTGGTGTCTGACACCGTTGGTTGGTCGAAGCGGCGGCGTTACTGAGTCGCATCCATAATCAAGACAGCCTATCGCTGTATACGCTGGTATTACCGCCTGCCGACGTACAGAAACGATACGGAGGTGTACGCGGAGACCACTGGAACGGAGACGGTTATGGTACCGGAAGAGCCGGTGTCACGAAAGATACCGCCAATAGACGGTCGCGCCGCAGGCAGGCTCACGGACATAAGGTTCGCGCAACCGTCGAACGCATAGTCGCCGTTTGATTTGCGCGCTCGGTCTGTTCAAGAACGCGTACTCGAAGGGCGTGAGAAAGACTTCGACACTCTCGGTCGAAGCGGCGACGAGAGAGTCCGGAACCGTTTCGTCGAACTGGTCGTTGTTCGCTCTATTGGAATAACGGACGCGCAAGATTCCCCCGCTGTTCGGGGTATATTGGAATCCGAGCGACGCGTCCGTTATGGAGCCGTCTTTCAGGACTTTGGGAGACAGGAAAAAGGAGAGGCGGCCGAGCGCGAAGCTCTGATTCTGCGCGGACAGGGGCAAGGCGAGCGCGCAAAGGACTTATTTCATTTGTCCATAATAGGCGTTCTTTCCATGTTTACGCTCGTAGCGTTTTTCGTAATGTGGGCGAGGGTAGAAACGCCCCTATTCACATTTTCCTACGAATTTGTTATGCTTGATATATGAATATGGAAGCCTTTATTTTGGGATGCGGCGGTATGATGCCTTTGCCGAACCGCCATCTGACGTCTGTGTTGTTGCGCCGCGAGGGAGAACTGTTCCTGTTTGACGCGGGCGAAGGTACGCAAGTGTCTCTCCGCAGACTCAACTTGCGATGGAAAAAGATTTCCGTCATCTTCGTAAGCCACACCCATGCGGACCACGTTACAGGTATTCCAGGACTCCTCATGCTTTCGTCTCAAGTTGACCGCGACGACCCGCTCTACATTATTGGACCGCCGCGTATCGCCGAATATATCGAAACAAGCCGCAGAGTACTAGATATGTTCATCAATTACGAAATCGTGGTGAATGAAGTTACCGCGCCGGGCGTGGTCTACGCGGGGAGCGGATTCCACGTGAGGGCGTTTCAGTTGCGGCATACCAAGCCTTGCTTCGGCTACGCGCTTGAGGAAAGTCCGCGTCCGGGCGAGTTTCACCCGGATAAAGCGGTGGCGCTTGGAGTACCGCGGGGGCCCCTTTGGGCGAAACTACAGGACGGCGGCGCGGTACAAGCGGACGACGGCTCATGGGTAACGCCTGATATGGCGATGGGACCGCCTCGTTCAGGACGGAAATTTTCCTTCGCGACGGATACGATGGCGTTTCCCGCCATCGCCAACGAAGTCGCTGATTCGGATTTGTTCGTGTGCGAGGGAATGTTCGAGTCCGCCCTGCTCGAGACCGCCATGGAGAAGCGGCATATGACCGCGGAACAAGCCGCCTTCATCGCCAAAGAAGCTCATGTGAAGAAACTCGCGCTCATTCATTACAGCCCGCGCTATGCGGACTTTGAATTGAAACAGCTCTTGCAAGAAGCGCAAGCTGTTTTCCCGGACGCGGTTCTGTCGCGGGACCGGCAGGTTTTCCCTATTGAGTATAGGAATTAGACATACAACCTTGAAAGCGAAAAGTCGGCAAAGTTCTGCAAATCACCGCTTATACGCCGTTTTAATCAGATTTATGAAACAGACAGAATCATACTTTCCAAATCAAAAATAGCCTAGATAGGGTCTGAAAAAGCTTTACAACGGCAGAAGCTTCATCACCTTGCGAGGGCATTTGCCCACACACGCGCCGCATGACGAGCATTTGGCGTAATCCACCTTGGGAACGCCGTCTTCAAGAACAATGCAACCGTCCGGACAAGCTTTGACGCAGGCGTTGCACTTTATGCAACCCACTTTGCAAGTTTTCAACACTTGGAATTTTACGGTGTTGCGGTTGGAACAAAGGGCTATCGCTCCCCTTGCGTCTTTCGGCGTTGCGAGTATCACGCCTTTTGGGCACTCGGCGACGCACGCCTTACAACCCGTGCATTTTTCCCAGTCGACAACCGGCAAGCCGTGCGCGCCCATCGAAAGCGCCCCGAATTTGCAGACGTTCACGCAGTCTCCGAATCCAATACAACTCCACGCGCACAGTTTAACGCCGGACAGGGAGACTTGCGCGCCCCGGCATGTGGCAAGCCCTGTATATTCACCCTTGAGCGGGGCGCATTCCTTTGAGCCTTGACAGGCGATCACAGCGACTTCCGGCGTCATTTTCGCGCTCCCGCCCACGAGTGCCGCAAGTTTATCCGCAACTGCTTGTCCGCCCACGGAACATTTGTCAATATCCGCTTCTTTTGCGGCGACCGCAACGGCGTACCCGTCGCATCCGGGAAACCCGCACGCGCCGCAATTCGCGCTGGGCAGACATTCTCGTATCTGCTCAACAAGCGGGTCCTGTTCAACCGCAAAAATTTTCTTGAAAAACCCCAAGGCAAAACCTAACGCAAACGCCAAAATAAGCGCGAATATAGCGGTAGTTAGTATTATCATTTTGTTTCCTTAAATTACAAAAGGAATGAGAAATAGGAAGCGGGTTTGTCATTTGAATATCTGATGAAAAACTTTCTAAATAACAAATCACATTCTCCTTCTCAACTCACTTGACCAGTCCAGAAAAGCCGGTGAAGGCTAACGACAAGAGCGCCGCGGTAACGAAAAGTATCGGCGTACCCTTCAAGAAAGAAGGCACAGGACTTGTACGGAGGCGCTTACGGATGCCGGCGAAAAGTACCAGCGAAAGCAAGAAGCCGAGCGCCACGCCTATCGCGTAGACGAGCGATTCGACAAAACTGTACCCGTTTGATACGACGTCGAACGTTACCGCAAGAATAGCGCAGTTCGTGGTGATGAGCGCAAGGTAGATGCCCATTGACCCATAAAGCGCGGGCGCGGTTTTTTTCAGGTAGAATTCAACCAGCTGTACGAGAGCGGCGATTACCAGTATAAAGACAAGTATTTGTAAGAAAACCAGGCCCAGCGGTTCAAGGATAAATTTGTAGAGCGGCCATGTAACGCAGGTGGCGAGCGCCGTTACGAAGGTTACGGCAAGCCCCATGCCGATAGACTTGTCCTCATCGGTACTCATGCCTATAAATGGGCAGAGCGCCAGAAACCGCAGAAAGACGACGTTGTTTATCAGAAAGGCTGATATGAATATCTTAAATAACTGCATAGCTTATTTTATAACAAATTATACGGTATGTCAAGAATGTTTTTATCGCCAAGCAGGGCGGAAGGAGCCGTAAGAGGCGCGGCCGACCTAGTAGAACGGATGGACAAGAGACGTTTAGGCGCCCGTAGCTGTTACAGGTCTGTTAAGCGTTATTTCCGTCCGAAAAAGACCGATTGGGCTGGGTTTGTACTTCGTATCTGACGTCGCCAAAGACTTAACGGTCGGCGCGTTCCCCCGCGCCAGTACCGTCTAATCCGTCGCTACAGAGGGGTCATTCCCCCGCTATCGTGTCAGAGAGCCTCTAACTTATGCATTAGGGTACCTCTTCGCCGAGAAATGACGACATTCTTTAGCTCGTCAGGCGTTTCCTCTCCCGTTCCAAAGAGCGGAAGAGGAAACGTTAAGAATTTTAAAACGAGGCTATTGTAACCAGACCGTTTTCTCTGACGATTTCAAGTCCTTTTTCGTGGTCGGACAGTTTGAATATAACCGCGGCTTTTCCAGTCTTGCCTTCAAGCGATGCGTAAAGATACTCGATATTCACCTTGGACCGCTGGAAAAGCTCCATTACTTTCGCCAAACTGCCAGGTTTATCCTCAATTTCCACAGCGGCGACGTTAGTGAGTCGCGTCGTAAAGCCGGCCGTTTTCAGCGCCGTTAGCGCCTTGTCCGTATCGTCTACAATCAACCGCAAAATGCCGAAGTCAGCCGTATCCGCGATACTAATCGCCCGCATATTGACGTTCGCTTCCGCAAGTACATGGGTTACTTCTCCTAGCCGCCCCGCCAAATTTTCCAGAAATACCGAAATTTGTCTTAATTCAGCCATTGTTTTCTCCTTACTTCTCTAAATATTCCGTTTATCAATCACCCGTTTGGATTTACCCATAGAGCGCTCGATGGTTTTCGGCTCCACAAGCTTTACCTTTAAGCCGATCTGTAGTTTAGACTTCATCGCGCTTTCGATGCGGTTACGCAAGTTTTCAAGATTTTTCGTCTCGTCGCTGAAGAATTCCTGTTTCACCTCGACTTGCAGTTCTACCTCGTCTAAATGCGACGGTCCTCGGTCTACGATAATCAAGTAGTGCGGTTCTGTTCCCTCGATTTCTATAAGAGCGTGTTCGATTTGGCTGGGGAACACGTTGACCCCACGGATGATGAGCATATCATCCGTGCGCCCGAAGAGTCGGTGCATACGGACGGTAGTACGTCCGCAGGAGCAGCGTCCCTGTATAAAGTAGGTGATGTCTCTTGTGCGGTACCGCAACAGCGGCGTGCCTTCTTTAGTAATGGTTGAGAACACGAGCTCGCCTTTTTCGCCTATGGGAACCTGTTTACCTGTTTCTGGGTCGATGATTTCAGGGTAAAATAGATCTTCGTTGATATGTAAACCGTCTTGAGCCTCGCATTCGAAAGCGACTCCCGGACCGATGATTTCGGTCAAGCCGTAGATGTCATAGGCTTTCATGCCGTAACGCGCTTCGATTTCCTTTCGCATATTTTCGCTCCAAGGCTCGGCGCCGAAACAGCCTTTGCTGATGGGTAATTTATGGAGGTCTATGCCGCGTTCCCGCGCTTCTTCCGTCATATAAAGCGCGTAAGACGGGGTGCAAGTGAGCATAGTCGAGCCAAGATCCTGCATTACCATCAGTTGCCGTTCCGTGTTGCCTGAAGACATAGGCAGGACGTTTGCGCCGATGGTACGCGCCCCATAATGGGCGCCGGGTCCGCCGGTGAACAGTCCGTAGCCGTAACAGTTCTGCACCGTATCGTTCTTGGTGCAACCCCCGCCCGCAAGCGTCCGCGCCATGGACTCGCACCAGATTTCGATGTCGGCGCGGGTGTAGGCGTCCAGGACCGGTATACCTGTCGTGCCAGAGGAGAGATGAATCTCCTCAATCATTGATTTGGGACACGCTAGTAAGCCGTAGGGAAAATTATCCCGCATATCGTCCTTTGTGGTAAAAGGGAGTCTTTCGATGTCGGCAAGACTGTGTATGTCAGCCGCTTTGACGCCGAGTTCATCCATCTTTTTCCGATAGAACGGAACCGCTTCATAGAGCTTTTCCGTCAAGTTTTTGAGACGCGCAAGCTGGAGTTTCTCCCGCATCGAGGTCTCCATACATTCGTATTCAGGATTATAAATCACAGGGTACCATCCTTCAAATATTGATTAACATTAAGAATAATCTCTTTTCGCAACGGCGTCAAGAGGAGAGAATCCAATGGTTTACGCCGTCTTTGCAGGAAATGCGGGTTTGACCATGAAACAAAGTATATACAAGGCGGGCGTCTTTAAATGTGAAGATTTCTCCTTGGAGGATTTGTGTATCGTATACACCGACTTACGCCTTAAAGAACGGGAATTAAACCCATAGAGATTAAATACCCTTGACAAATTCGGCGTTATGGGGGATACTAGAATAACTGAGAGGTAAAGTGAAAAACTGTATGAAAGGATGGTACATTGGGGTGTTTTCGGCTCTTGTTCTGCCGCTTACGTTGCGGGGCATGAATTGGCCCTCTGAAGAAGCTCGGATGACGATCAATTTCGGCGCAAACGACCAAGGGAATCCGGTGATGGGAACCTCGTGGACGGGGCAGGGGGTTGTACGGGCAGCGGAAACGGGAGAGTTGCTTTTTAATCGTAATGTAAACAACGCCGGCCGTCTGCCGTCCCCGTTGGGCGCATGGACGGCCCTCGACCATGGAGACGGACTCATAAGCATATACGGTAGACTCGAAGAAAATAAGAATATATCTCTGCCGGTTACTGTTGAGAAAGGTATGGTCATCGGCGATATGGGGATTTCTGGATGGTCAAACCGAAGCGGTTTTTACTTTTTACTCTTTGACAGAAAAGAACGTCGTTACGTGAATCCGGCGATGATCATACAGCCCATTCCAGACGCGAAGCCTCCAGTGATTCAGGCTGTCGTGTTGAAGAATTCGGCGGGCGCGGCGATTGACCTTATGCAAGGGGATAGAAACTCCTCGGCGGTAAGGACCATAAATCGAGGGACCTATACGGTGTTTGTTACGGTTTTTGACGGAGCCGACGTCGGCGAAAACACGCTTGCCCCACACAAGCTTATCTGTTCGTTAAACGGTTTGGAAGTGGGAGCCGTTACGTTTGAAACGTTCTTCTCGCGGAACGGGGTTCTCATGGTCTACCGAAACGGTCCGGCGCCGGTGCGGACGGTTTACGCAGAAACCTCGTATTTTGAAATGGGACTAGCGTCTTTCACCTATGGGCAAGCCAGCCTTGAAATCATCGCTCAGGACATAAATGAAAATTTCCAGAGCGCGGTATTCAAGTTCAACGTAGAATAAGGCGCATACATACGAAGTATACGAGGAAATAATGAGAAACGATTTAAAGAAGAAAGACGCCAGTTTCGTTTTTCTGATACTCATCGTGTTACTTGCCGGCGGGGCCGGAGTAGCCGTGGTACTGCGGGTGAACTATGATTCCATCAATGACGCTATTTCTTCGGATAAGGTGATTAACACGCTTTTCGTTATTGAGGGGCAAAGGGGCAAACCTCTTTGCTCTTTCGTGCTTATGTACTATCCGACGACCAAGAGAGCCGCCATTTTTGACATACCAGGAGAGACGGGTCTCATCTTAAAAGACGTCAACCGCGTAGGCCGCATAGATATGGTTTATCATCCGCAGAAGATAACGGCGTATCAGAACGAAGTCGCTTCCTTTTTAGGGATTGAAATTAAATTTTCTGTAGTTTTTGACCTTAACAGACTGGCAAAGACCATTGACTTACTCGAAGGCGTGGAACTATTCATTCCCACATCGGTTGAAATATTTGACAGCTATCCGCCGGCGCTTTTTTCGTCAGGCGTATCCATAATGGACGGGGACAAAGCCGTGTCCTATATCACCTATGAAGTTGAGGACGAAGACGCGTATTCCGCGAAACTACGGCGGCAACGTTTCTTCTACGCCTTCATCAAGCGACTTGAAGAACAAAACGAGATGCTCAAACAGAAAGCCGTCGCCAAGCTCTATCAGTCTTTTTTGAAAGTTAGCATGAAAGAAAAGGAGCGGACACGGCTTTTTGACGAGTATGCGAAAATCAACATGGACCGGGTTAACATTCAGACCGTGACAGGCGTAACCCGCGAGGTTTCGGGGCAGACTCTGTTGCTCCCCGCGTACAACGGTAGTCTTATCAAGGACATTGTACGCCAGACCTTGGGGACGTTGATACAACAGACTGAGAATTCAAATAGGCGGGTATGGACCGCGGAAGTTTTGAACGGCACTTCGACAACCGGGCTTGCCGGCAGAATCGCGGAACTCTTCAAGAATTTTGGGTACGACGTCATTTCGGTGGGCAACGCCGCGCACGAGTACGAGAAAACGGTTATCATAAATAGAACAGGCTCGGAAGAGACGGCGCGGAATTTCGGCGAAGTGATACGGTGCGGCAACTTTCAAGAAGAGTTACACGAAACATCCGAGGAAGACGAGCAAAATTTGAACTACCGAGCTGATTTTATCTTGATTATTGGAAGGGATTTTAATGGACGATACGTTACAGGCGGATAGAGCGGACGCTATTGGGCGTTTGCTTACAGAACACAAGGCAGGCGACGCGGCCGTTCTCGACTTGAGGACTCAGAACGCGTTCACGGATTTTTTCGTCATTGGAACCGCGTCAAGCGGCGCTCACGCGGATGCATTGGAGCGCGTCGTACACGTCTTCGCCCGCGAAAACGAGCTTAATATTGCGCGAAAAATCCGTCCCCGTACCTTCGGGACGTCTGACTTGCCCAACGAATGGCGGCTTGTCGACATGGGAGATATTGTTGTGCACATTATGTCCGAAAAAGCCCGTTCGTTTTACGAACTGGAACGGCTGTGGAGCTAGAGCGTTCTTGAAAAGAGAAGTGAATAAATGGAAAAGATAACGTTTCAATCAAAAGAAGAATACGCTTGTCCCGTGTGCGATACGGTTTTTCACCGTGAGGAATTGCTGTCCGGCGGGGGCAGACTCATCGCAGGTCAGTTGACTGATGAACTTCACAGACTCTATCAGCCTTCGGCAAAATATGGAGACGTGTATCCGCTGGTGTATCAAGCGACCGTATGTCCCAACTGTTGGTTTGCCTCAACGGAAAAAGATTTTAATCTTCTGCCCAAAAACGCCTGCTTTGATGTGGGTGAAGCCGAAGAGGATAGAAAAGAAGAAGTGAGATTCATCTTTCCCGACGTGAATTTTTATGAAAATCGCGACATTGTCTCCGGCGCGGCGTCTCAGTATTTGGTTCTGAGATGTTATGATTACTATGGAGCGAAATTTTCCCCCACCGTAAAACAAGGAATCGCTTCTCTGCGGACTGCATGGTTGCTTGATGAACTGCATCGCAAACAACCGGGCGAAAATTACGACTGGCTTGCTACGCTCTTCAAAAAGAAAGCGCAGTTTTTCTATGACAGGGCTGTCGAATACGAGCAATCCGGTAAGGAAAGCCTCTCAGCGGCGCAGAACCTTGGTCCCGATACGGATAAAAACTACGGCTATGAGGGCGTGCTTTACCTTTCGGGTATTCTCAAGGTGAAATATGGTTGCGCGGGGTCCATCGAACAGCGGAACGCGTCCCTCGAATCGACCAAGCGTACTATTGCCAAAATGTTCGGTTTGGGAAAGTCTTCTAAAAACAAACCGGGACCGCTTTTGGAACTTGCCAAAGGGCTCTACGACAAAATCAAACATGAACTGAACGAGCCTGATGCCGATGAGTGAACGGAACATCAAGCTCCTTATCGCTTATGACGGCACGGACTTTTGCGGATGGCAAAAACAGGACGATCGACGAACCGTTCAGGAATGTATAGAAACCGCGCTTGAAAAACTGCACAAACATTCGGTACGGCTTACCGGCGCGGGCAGAACGGACGCGGGCGTTCACTCAATCGGGCAGGTCGCGAATTTCTACACCGACATTCAGACCATTCCCCCGGGTCGCTTCACGCCCGCGCTTAACAGCATCCTCCCTCAAGACGTCCGTGTTCTTTCCGCCGAAGAAACGGCAGACGACTTTCACGCACGGTTTGACGCTCGTTCCCGCACATATCAATACCGCATCATAACGGGACGTAGCGCTCTTCCCCATGAGCGCCGCTATTATCTCTGTCTGCGGAGACGTCCTTCGGTTTTGCGGCTTAACGCGCTCGCCCGTATTTTCCGTGGGGAAATGGACTGTTCTACCTTCGCAAGTTCGAAGAATAAAAACGAATCGCGTTACCGGTATATTTACAACGCGGGTTTTTTCGTCCAAAACGACTGCCTCGTGTTTGAAATAACAGCAAACGCCTTTTTGTGGAAAATGGTTCGTTCCATTGTGGGAACTCTGCTCTTTTATGAAGAGAAAGACGTTTTATCCACGGAATTTTCCGCTATCGTCAACGGTCTCGACCGCGCCCAGGCGGGGCCGACCGCGCCCGCGCATGGGCTTTTCCTGCAAAGAGTGGACTACCCGCCGAAAAA
>JAIRKH010000004.1 GCA_031260245.1 Treponema sp.
TGTCTTTGATTTTGAATAGAAAAATATGCTGTCGTGCGTCCTTTGAAACGCTGATTTTCCAGCAGTCCATCTCTGGTAACTCCAAACAATCTCGTTTCTAAAATTCTGTCCGCCAAAAATTTTGTCTAAAATATTCACCCGTATATATGCGTCCGCGTGCCAGTCGCAATGCAAATAAATACTGCCTGTAGGTTTTAATATTCGATGCATTTGCTCTACCCGATCGTAAAGCCATCCGATATAATGATCTATGCCGCCGGACCATCGGTCCTGGAAACTGCGGATTTCCCCTTCGTCTCCCCAGATGACCTCGTAATTGCGATTACTGAAAAACGGCGGGTCTAGGTATATTAAATCAATACATTCGTCAGGCGTTTTTTTTAATGTTTCAAGATTATCGCCGAGAATGAGTTTATTTACAGTAAAATCTAGTTCTTCGTTAGCCATATAACTTCCGAAACGTTTACGGCGTTAAGTATTATTTCTTACGGTATTTTCAAAAACGCCGCGCCGCCGTAGACGCGAAGCGCATGCAGGACTTGCTAGGCGCAGTTGATTTTCTATATTTTCTTAACATCAATCGCAATATCTTCATCGCCACGCCTGTTTTTACCAATTTTATACATTACAGAATTTCCAATTACACTATTATTTGATAAATCTAAATTTCTTGCGTCTTTTTGATGAAAAAATATTCGATAAGGTTTCCTGCTTATAAATCCATAAAATTGACCTGTTTTATCTTTTGATATAAAAATAATTTCTCCATAGTATACATAATCATTATCAGTCGTAGATATAATCTTGATATTTTTATCTTTTCTAACTTTTTTTAACAATAGTTCGGTAAATTCTTTAACATCTTTTATTCCAAATTTATCTCGTCCAAGTTTATTAATCCACTCTTTTCTTACATCTTCAAATATTTGTATAGCTTCTTTATACTTCCTATATGTCAAATCATCATCTTTTAGAGAATTAAGCATTTTCATACAATGAGCTTTTATATTTTTCTCATCATTAATATTAGGAACGCCCCCTCCTATTAGCTCAGAAAAGATCATCATAATATGATGTCTAAACGCATAATATTTTCTATCTATTTTATTTATCCTAAAATATTTTTCAAGTTTATAAAATGCTAATGTCGCCGTAAAATACGGTTCTTTAGCTTGTTGTTCTTGAAAAATTATATTTCTATACATCTCTATTAATTTAGTTTCATGACGATGAGAATGATGTGGTTCACATTGAAACATACCGACAAACGATTGCGTCACGATTCGCAAATTTATTTTTTGATAATTTTTTATTGATGTATTATGACTATATTGTTTTGATCTGCGTTCATAATAAAACTGTTCGTATTGAGGCGATACAGCATTAATATATTCTTCTAATTCCTTATGAAACGGCTTTGTCGCTTCAAAAGCTTCTTCATATACTATATTTTGCCTATTTGTACTTCTTACAATCTGATTCGTTATTTCATCATTTTTAGTTGAAATTAATTTAACAATTATAGGGGCGTTAGATAAATTATCAGCATTATTGGAATTATTAAATATTACATGGCTTGTTTGACATCCATTTACAATTTGAGGATTCTTTATTAGAACTTTATTATTTCGTATGTTAAATTTCTCACAGACTATTGTAATTCCATTGTTAAGTAATGCGAATTTTTGCGGCTCCTTTTCTATTGTTTTATTGATTTCGTTATTTATATTATTATCACCTTGATAATCACGTACATTGTCCTCAAATAATGATTTTCTTATTAATCCATCAGGCGATGTGAGTATTTTATTTAATTCACTGGCATAGCAAAGCAAAACACAAGAATCATCAACCATTTCTGTCTCTGGTAGGTGCATTATTTGAATTGTATTTATTGTTTCTTCAAAGTTGTTTTCAATAGAATTGAGTATTAAACCAAACTGTCTGTTATCGACAAAATAGGTTTTTATATCTTTATATGCATTTTGAGCGTTAATATCTTCTTTGAAGCTTTCAGCGACAGATAATAATTGCGGATCATCACACCATTTCCCCATCACAACATAATATAATCTGAGAGTCGGATAGCTATTTAATTTTGACAATACGTCATCGCTATTTAAATATTCTTTTATTTGAATAAATTCTTGTATTTTTTCACTTACTGGCTGATTTTGCTTTTCAGCAAGGAATTCCTTTACACCAAAAGTAAATTTTAGGAATTCGCCTTTATCAAAATTTGTTTTGTTTTTCGCCTGTATAAAAATATATTCAATATCTATATTTCTCATTTTTTTTATTAGATCTTGTATTTCATCGAGACTCCTTATTATTGAACCATTCACCTTTATGGCAATACCATCTATACCCATATCTTGCGAACCACCTGTATTTATTTTTTCAAATAATTCATTATCGCCATTGAACGCATCAGGTTGATGTCCGACTAGAATTGAATAGTTTACAAATCTTTCAAAGGCAATACCTTCCTGTAAATCTTTTATATCCATTTTATCGCAAAATCTGTCAAATTTTGATTTAATTATAGGTTCCATATAATATCTCTTATTAAAGAATTAAGTGGATATACAAACTTCTTTCGTATATCCACCGTTCAGCGGCGGTTCTCGCGGTCAACGACCGCGTTTATGGAACTCCTTCCGCAATGTCGGCGCGCAATAATGCGCGCGCCCGCATATCCGTCTTACCCTCACGGGATTATCACGTCGCTTATCTCGCCACAATCCCCCTTCAACACAGTCTCCCACCGCGCCGCGAAGTACACCCGCTTTTATATAAATCTAAAGCCGCCCGCAAGCGGATAGCCTGATTCCAGTGAAACGTTCTATAAGGGCTGAGAAGCGTTATAGAATTCTTTAGACGAGTTAAAGAACTCCTCTGGCGATTAGAAGAGATCCTCTGGTAACTAAAAGAGTTCTTTATAAGACATAGAGAATATAATACGGGGGGGGGGGGCAAAACGAGGGACTTATTTGCGTTGTCCAAGCAGTTGAGAGAATAAGTTTTAATCCGCCGTCGATTTCGTTTCATAGAACATTTATTATAGCGCTCTCCATAAGAATTACAAGCGGGTTTTTAAGAAATTTTCGTTTTTTCTTGAAGAAGTGAAAGATTCGCGCAGGCGAGGCGCGAGAAACATTGTCCAATCCCGTTCCGACTATTGTACACGCTTGAATATGTCCTCGTCTTTTGTTATACTATCACAATGCTTATGCGCCGTTCCCTGTCGGGAACAATCCTGAAATACATCATGGGGGAAACCCTTTTCTCTTTCTTGGTCTCCTTTCTTTTTTTCTTTTTCATTTTTTTTGTCAATCAGCTCCTGCTTTTGGCGCAGACCATACTGACGAAAAAAGTCCCGTTTTATCAGGTAGGGCTTTTAGTGCTTTACGCGATACCTTCCATCATCTCCCTGTCCGCGCCCTTCGCCGCGCTTGTGGGCGTCCTGATGACCGTCGGACGCCTGTCCTCGGACAACGAGGCGCTGGTCATGCTGTCCTCCGGACTTTCCTACCGCAATATATTCGCTCCGGCCATCGGGGTCGGAGTCGCCATAGCGCTCCTCTCCTTTTTGACAAACGATGTGCTTTTACCGGCTGGGACGCTCCAATTCAACAAGCTCTATCGCCGTATTCTCGTCTCAACGCCTGCGTTGGAACTTGGCGCCAATTCGGTCAAACGGTACCGCGACACGGTGATTGTTACTGGCGACGTCTACGGCGATTCCATCAATAATATTTTCATCATGGACAGAACCAGCGAAGGCGAGCGCAGGCTCATCATGGCAAGGGAAGCGCGCCTGAGAGACGCCGGCAAGGAAGGCTTGAGCCTCGATTTGACCAACGCCTTCATCCAATCGTCAAAAGAGATTGCCCGCCTCGATTACGACTATGCTTCAAGCGGATTTCTGCGCTATTGGGTGCCGCAGGAGGATTTGATACAGGCGACCGCGTCCATAGGTCCGCGAGAGATGAGTTCAGTGGACGTCGCCAAAGACATCAAACAGCAGGAAACGGCGTTACAAGAACGGCTTGACGAACAGTACAACGCGCTCTTGAAACAAGTCTTGTCTCTGGAAACGTCCTTACGGGAAGGTCCCAAGAGCTCGTCGTGGAACCGCCGCGGCTCCGTCCTTGCCGAAATGAAGAAAAGCGCGGAATCCGCGCAAATCACCAAAAAAGACCGTAACCTTTCCATATATCGTCTTGAATATTACAAGAAATTCTCCATGCCCGTAGGCGCGCTTGCGTTCGTGTTCCTCGCTGTGCCGCTGGGCTTGTTCGCCAAGCGAAGCGGACAAACCGTAGGCTTTCTATTAGGAGTCCTCATATCGGTCGTCTACTGGACGCTTCTCTTCGGGGGACAGACCCTTGGTTTGCGCGCGGACTTCTCGCCGTTCTGGACTATGTGGCTTCCTGATATGCTCACGCTCGGCATAGGACTGATTCTGTGCGGCTTGAGGATACGGAAGTAGGAGAACAGACAGAATGATACTAGACCGTTACCTTGTGAGACAATTCATGCCAATTTTTATCATAGCCTCCCTCATGTTCGTGATGATAATCCTTCTTCTCGACCTTTTCACTAATCTCTGGCGTTACTTGAACAATCAGGTGACGATAAAGGAAATTCTCACCGTTTCTTACTATTACATACCGAAAAGTTTCTCCTACGCTCTACCCGTATCCCTCCTTTTCGCGGCCGCCTACACTTTAGGCGACCTCTATGGCAGGAATGAATTGACGTCCATTTTTTCATCTGGCATCCCGTTTTTCCGATTCACTTTGCCGTTGGTGATAATAGGGTTTGCGGCTTCGTTCTTTGCCTTTAACTTTGACGATAAGGTTGTCATTCCCACACTGAAGACAAAAAACGACATGGCGCGTAAACTGTTGCGCCAGTCCGCGGCGGAAAACAATTCGGACATCGTTATCAAGGCGAAGGGCGGCGCGCTCGTCTATTCGGTTGATTATTACGATTACAAGCAGTTCGTCTTAAACGGCTTGAGTATCATTGAACAGAACGAGGACGGTTCCTTCGCGTCTCTGGTACGCGCCTCGAAAGCCAAATGGAACAATGAGTACTGGGAGCTTACAGATGCAGTCGTCTACAAGTGGAACGAAGGGTTTCTACGCGCGTCCGCGTTGGAGAATAGTACCGCATACCGCGAAAGCCCTGACACGTTCCGCCGAAACGCCGTAAGGTCCGAAGAACTTCCTGCAAGTGAAGTAGGCTTTTTAGTTGAAGACCTCAAGAGCGCGGGACTTCCCTTCATTTCAGCGCAGGCTGATTATTACCACCGCTATTCTTTTTCCGCGGTTTCCTTCATCGTGATGATCCTTTCAATTTCAATGGGCGGACGATTCCGCAGGAACATCCTCCTGATGACGCTCTTATCGAGTCTAGCGGCCGCAGTGGTCTTTTATGTCATGGAAATGATAACGATGATGATGGCGCGACTTGGTTACATCCCGACCTTCGTAGGCGCATGGCTTCCCGTGTTTACGTTCTTGATTCTAGGCGCTCTGCTGTTACGGAACGCGAAAACATAGCCGCGCTTCTCGTGAGAGGTTACTTTTCGCGGTAGATTATCCGCCCGCGGGTCAAATCGTAGGGAGAGAGCGCCATCTTCACCCTGTCTCCGGGAACTATACGGATATAGTGCTTACGCATCTTACCAGAAAGGTGCGCTAATATGAGGTGTCCGTTCTGATTATCAAGCTCCACTCTAAACATAGTGTTCGGTAGAGCCTCTTTCACAATACCTTGTACTTCAATAGCTTCTTCTTTTGCCACATAAACTCCTTTATTGAAAAAATAGTAGCCTATCGCAAGAATAGTGTCAAGTAGACGGGTGAGCAGAGATACAAATTTTTGGAGAATAGAGTCTGACGCCGCTTTTGCGTAAAAAATATTATATCAAACGCCTTTAGGAGGTTGAACAGTTTCAGAGAAGTATGGCTGAAAATCATTGATGATGTGCGGATAGACGCGCCTTTCGCCGATACGATACGGTTATACTTTTACGATGGAGAAATTCGGTATGGTTTTTGATTCATTTCTTGTCGGACAATTTTCTTGTAAGCCTATCAAAGCTGTCGGCAAAGGCTTTGAGTTCCCTTTTGCCGTAGTTTGGGAAGCGCGGCGCGCCGAGTCCGTTTTCGGCCGCTTGGACCTGAAAATTACGCAGGGAGAGTAATTGTCCGATGTTATCACGGTTAAAGACCCGTCCGCGGTCGTCTATCACAGAGACCAAGTTGTCCGTGAGACGCGCGGCAAGCGGCACGTCCCGCGTAACGGCCAGGTCCCCTTCCCGCGCTTGTTCTACAATGCGGTCGTCCGCGCTTCCAGGTCCTTCAGGGCAGAGTTCCATCACGAGAAACTCGCCCTCTACGCCAGGTATGAGTTTGTTCGCGGCGAACACCGCTTGGACGCGCAGGCGTTGCGCGGCGCGCCTGACGAGTTCCCGCGCAGGCCGCGGACAAGAATCCGCGTCAACAAATATTCTCACGGCGCGCCCCAAAAAACTCTGTTTCTGCCCCCTTCCTTTGCTTTGTAGAGGTTTTTGTCGGCTTGGGAGATGAAGGACTCCATAGATATCGTTTGCGCGCTCGCGGAGACCGCGCCTATGCTTATGGTAACCCGTGTGATGAAACCATTCTCAAGGGGGACTTGTAGGGCTGACACGTTGGATCGGATTCTTTCGGCAACCACAAGAGAGTCTTCAAGGGATGTGTCCGGCAGAATGACGCCGAATTCTTCCCCCCCGAGTCGGGCGACAAGGTCGGAAGCGCGAAGAATGGACGTTTCAATAGTATGAGCTACGGCTTTGAGCAAGGTATCGCCTTGGGGGTGCCCGTAAGTGTCGTTGTAGTCCTTGAACTTGTCTATGTCTATCATCAAAAATGCGATGTTACCGCCCTCGCGTTGCGAGAGTTTCCATTCAATCCGTATACGCTCGTCAAAACTCCGCCTATTTGCAATGTTGGTGAGCGGGTCTATCATGCTGAGTCGCTCTATTGTCCGCATATGGCTTAACATACGGATGTGGGTCTTGACCCGCGCGCACACAATAGCGTTGTTGAAAGGTTTAGTGATGTAATCAACCGCGCCAAGGAAGAAGCCCCGCTCTTCCTCTTCTTGGCCGCTCAGTCCAGTCACAATAATCACAGGAATCTGTACCGTAGCGGGATTGGACTTTAACTTCTCAAGCAACTCAAAACCGCTTATGTCCGGGAGCATAATATCTAACAGTATCAAGTCAGGAATATTTTCCTCCAATTGCCGCAACGCGTCCGCGCCAGTACATGCGGTAAACAGTATGTATTCCATTCCGAGTATAAGTTTAAGGGTAGTCAGGTTCACTTCTTCATCATCAACTATCAATATACTGAATTTCTCCGCAGTCTGGAGTCTTTGCAGAGAATTCAAAAGCCCTTCAATCTTGTCCACAGCCTCGTCATAATCAAAAGAATCAATGAGGGTACCGATGACGCGTAAAGACTTGTCAGTAGCTTCATTAAAGGAAACGTTTCTCACATCCGCCAGACGAGCTTCAATCTCCTTGTTATTATGCCCGTCGCACGCGTATTTCAAGACCTTGAGCTTGTCCCGTAACACATCGAGCCCTATCTTGTTCTTCGCGCCCGTTTCGCGTACGCTCGCGAAGAGACCCGTACTGCGGAGCTTTTCTTGCAAGTCTGTGAGCGCTGCGCAGAATGTAACTGTACGTTCACGGCAGACGGATACGGCTTCCGCCCTGCCTGCCTCTTCGAGCTGTGCGGCCTCTTCGCCCAACGCCCTCATGCCGATGGTCCGAAGTACGCTTTTAAGCGAGTGAATACGGATGGTCCATAACTTCCAATCGCCTTTCTTCGCGGCGTTTTTTAAAACATAGACTGTTTCTTCTACGCCGGAACAAAACTGCCTCAAGATTTGATAGTAGATTTCTCTTTGTCCCAGCATACGCACGGATGTCTGAACGTCAAGTCCTTCAATTTCTTCAAGTTGTTTTATGAACTCTTCTTCCGTTAATTGAATCGACGCTCTGCCTTGCATTTATGGAATCTCCTTTCCGTACGGCTATTGACGGATATGTTTACTAAAGAAAGCGATTTTTTCCTTCAGAATCTTCGCGTCGACAGGTTTCTCGATAAAGCCCTTCGCGGATGTTTTCTTTATTTGGGACACAATATCTTCCTTTATCGTGCCGGTAAGGAAAATTACAGGGATATGTTTGTAAGCGTCTTGTTTCTCAAGTTCTTCCATCAGCTCGAAACCTGACATTTCAGGCATTTGAATATCCATCAGAATAAGGTCAATTTTCGAGCGTTCCAGCGCTTTCAAGGCTGACTTGCCTGATTTCACCAGACACAGTTCATAGGCGTCTCCCAATACCGCTTTTATGACAATGAGATTCTCTGTAGAATCGTCTACCGCAAGAATAGTCATTTTTACTCCTTTTATAAAGAATAGCATACCTACATTCTTTAATGCAAGAGCAGGAAAAAACAATCGCTTTTGCTCAAAGTTCGTTTTTCCCCACTTGCAAAAAATATCAAAAATAGGATAAAATAATCTTAAACTCCCTCTTAACAGGAATGGTTTTAACGCATGAACAGCTCGATAGAACGGCTCATTCAGGAAGCCTATGATAGTTTAAAAGCCTCTGATATGATGTCGGCGCTGGAAACGCTGGAGGAAGCTCTTAAAATAGACTACGAACACGCGGAAGTGGTATATGCGCTTAAATGCCTCAATTGGTGGCAGGAACGCATGAAGCAACTGATGGAGCTTTCGGAAGCCCGCGAAAAAGGGGATTTTATCCTTTCCCTGTGGAAGCCTTTCTATATGTTCATGGACCGCATTGGAGAAGGCTACGAGAAGTGCCTCTATGCGTTGAGGCGTTATGTGTTTGCGGCCGCGCTCAAGTTCTTCAAGGAAGCGTTGGCGAAAAGCGACAATTCCGACCACGCGCTCCTTCTTCAAGCGGGGCGCTGTTACAAGGGGTGCGGCAACTACGAGCTTGCCCTAAAGTACCTAGAACACGCCGCAAGGCTCAAGAAGGAGGACGGCGCTATCCTTTCGGAACTTGCAGACGTGAACGCGCTGTTGGAAGAAACGCGGTATGCGAAGGTTCTATTCAGGGAAGCCTTCTTCCTCGAGCCCCAAGCCGTGGATCTCCGTTCCATGGAGTCGGAATTGATTATCCGACTGCGGGACAAGGTGGCGTCTTTGGGCTATAGCGAACAGGAGATTCTCGAATGGATTCCGATTTACGGTAATCTTTACGGCGTGTTTTCGGTTAAGAGAGAATTGAAACCGATTGAACTGAGAAAATTAAAGGATTCTATATTCTCGTTGGAAAACGAAGTTAAAAACCGCCTTGAAAGCCTCATTTTTTCAAAACCAAGGCTTTTAAACAGGTATTTTTGGCTTATAGATCATTACGAAAGCGTGAGGGAAGACCCAGGGCGGGAAGCGCCGCTCTTGATTGAAGAGACCATGCTTAAAATCAAAGTGATTGATTCCGCTATATACGAACAGTTCAGAAACTAGGGGAGGAGAATTGGATTTATTGCCGCTTGGTTTGAAAACAATATCCTTGTCCGCCCCTCTTTCTAAAATAAGGAGAATTAAATGTCAGAAGAATTGTTGAAGAATGTTCAAAAAATGTTGACCGAGGAAAAGTGGACCAGGGCGACGCTAAACAACTATTCCACTAATCATTTCAAAGATTTAGATGTGATACTGAAAGAAGCCCAAGAGAAGAAGACGAGCGAGGAGCTGAAGGAAATATGCGACGACCATCTCGGTCATACGAAGACCAGCATCATCGCCTTGTATCTCTCAGGTATGGTCTCTCTTTCGCGGCAAATCATAGACGATACCGCGCTCATCAATCTGGTAACTATCTTCGCCGACAACCACAAATGGAACATCGTGCAATACCTCTGCGAGCGCATTTTGGATTTTGGCGAATCTAAGTTCGCGCTCCGCGCCTTGGCGGACTGCTACCGAAACACCGACGAGGAACAAAAAGCCTACGCCGTATGGGAGCGGCTCGTCAAGGTTGACCGCACTGAAGCCGATGTCGCAAAGGCGCTTGCCGAGCATTTTGAAGCCGAAGGCGACGCGGACTCGTGCGTTGATTATTACAAGAAAGCCCTACACAGGTACATCAACAAGCAACTCTTCACCAACGTGCGCGAGATTTGGCAGAAGCTCCTCGAATACTGCCCCGAAGACCTCGACTTCTTTCTTCACGCGCAGAAGAAAACAGCGAAGAATATCAGCGAAGAGAAAGCCGTCCTTCTCTTGCAAGACGTCTATGCGGCGTGTAAGAAACGGAACGACATCGGCGCCGCTATAAGCATCTTGAAAATCATTCTGGAGTACGACGAAAAGGACTATCAGGCGCGAAGGGAAATTATTGATTGCTATAGGAAGAAATACATTACCCACAGCCAGCTTGATGAATACATCCGCATTTCAAACCTGAATCAAAACTACCGCAACGTTCACGACGCTATCAAAGATTTCGAGAAGCATATCGTCTTTGATAAGGGCAATTTCGTGTACCACAAGACGTGGGGCGTGGGACGTATCGCGGGCATAAAGGACGATGAAATCACCATTGACTTCGCCAGAAAGCGCAATCACGCCATGTCCTTGAAGATGTCGGTGAGCGCTCTGCAAACCCTGACGAAAGATCATATCTGGGTGCTGAAGGCTACTTGGAAGAAAGAGAAATTAACCGAGAAGGTGAAAGCCGACGTCGAATGGGCGTTGAAAACGGTCATTAAGAGCTTTGATAATGCGTGCGACTTAAAGAAAATAAAAGCGGAACTGTCGCCTTCGGCGCTTTCGGCCGGCGAATGGACTGGATGGAGCGCCAAGGCGAAAACCATTCTCAAAACAGCGCCGTGTTTCGGGGTGAGCCCCGAAGACGTCGACGTCTGGACTGTACGCGAACATCCAATCTCCATCGAGGAAAAGCTCTACAACGAATTCAAGGCGAAGAAGAATTTCTTTGACCGCGTGAAAACTATAGAAGAATTCGCCGCGCAAAAAGAGGTCGAGTTTGACGGCGAATACTGGACCGAGATATTTTCCTATTTCACAGGGTTCTTGAAATTTTCCGGATACGCCAACGAACAAGTCGTCGCTTCCTACCTAATAGTCAAGGATTTGGCGGGGAAATTCCCCATGCTTGGCTCCGGCGTCTCCATTAATTTCGTGGATATTTTTGAAGCCGTCTCCGATGTGCCTGAAGTATTTTCCAACCTTAAAGATGCGAGACTAAAAGAGGATTTCCTCCGCCACATCAAGCTATTTATTACCGAGTGGGCTGACGTCTATGCGAAGCTCTTCCCTCACGCCCTCCTTCCCTCGGTCATAACGGCTCTTGAACGCGAAGGCTATGAGGACAAACTCGTCTCCATGACCGCTCACTGTTTTGACAACTACCGAAAATACCGCGCGGCCGCGGTGTGGCTCTTCAAAAACAGCGCGGAAACGCCGTGGTTCAGAAAAGCGGACGTCTCCTTCGAAAGACAGCTTCTCACCCTCATACACATCCTCGACGTGAGCCACCGCGAAATTGAAAACCACAGCGACACAATCGAGAACCGTAAAATTTTCAAGCAGGTCTATGGGATATTATTCAAAGACGGGACTCTCAATTCCTTCATTGACGAAGCGGAGCAAGACGCCATCACAAGAATCTACACGCTCGTCAATGACGTAAAATCCATTGACCCGGTGGACAAGCTTAAACTCCGAAGCCGTATTCTGGACAAGCGCCCGGACTTCAAGTTTATCAGCACAGACGTAAAAAAGGAGAAACTCGCGGTACGTTCTCTCATCGTAACAGCCGCAAAGTACGAAGAAAAGCAGAGACAACTTGTTCACATCATGGACGTGGAGGTTCCTGCTAACTCTAAAGAGATAGAATACGCTCTGTCTCTGGGCGACTTGCGGGAAAACGCCGAATACAAGGCGGCAAAGGAAAAACAGGAACTTCTCAACTCCGCTGTCGCAAAACTCAAGGACGAAATTGAAAGGGCCCAGCTCTTTGACCCCTATGCGGTCGACATGAACCGCGTATCTTTCGGCGTCAAAGTAGAGCTCGAACACAATGGGAAGACCGAAGAATACGTCATACTTGGTCCGTGGGAATCGGACCCAGAAAACAGAGTCATCTCCTATCTTTCTCCGTTCGGCGCCGCGCTGCTCAACAAGACGCTGGGCGAACAATTTGTCTTCGCGGTTGGCGCGGACAAGGTTTCTTATACGGTCAAACGAATAGAGCCTGCCGCGATATAGTTTTAGATTCGTGAGGGGAGGGAAGGGGGGAGTTGGGATTCGGAAATAGGGAGCGGTTAATTTAGAAGCGGAGAATAGGGAATGTCCTTCTACTCCCTGTTCCCTACTCCCATTCGACCCCCTAAAGACCTGCTCCCTATTTCCGAATAAAAGTGAGAAAATCAGTATGCCTTCTGCTATTTTTCTTATATACATTCTCTTTTACTTTTGGACAAGTCCGCGGTCCGCGGGATGTTCTGCTGATTGTTGACATGACAGGGTTTAACGACGAGGTACTGGCGTTCATCACTGGCGATTTTCTTGAACGGGACATAAAACTCGGCGATAGCTTTCATCTCATTTCTTTTGCAGATAAGGAACGAGCGCCTCGCCTAGAGACGTCGATGCGGGTTATGGGCAACGAAGACGTAGAAAGAATCAAGCAAGCGATGCGTGGATTATTCCGTGTTGACGCGGATGCGGATATTGACGGCGCGCTTGCGTTTGCCAAAGAATACGCGTCCGGACTCGGCGCCCGCCAAAAAAAGATAATAATAGTAACGCCCGCGCCTATGCCGAAAACCTCCCTGGTCCTAGAGGTAGCGCAGAAAGGGACGTCCCGACCGCCCTTACCGCCGCGTCCTCAAGAAAAACCGCCCGTTCCGCCGCAAGAAACGCAAAAACAGGAACCGCGTTCGTCAGATAGTCCGACTATAGAAGAAGAAACTTCGGACGACGCGCCTGACGAGACGCAGGATCCCAAGCAGGATCCCGAAGAGAAACAGCCTAACTTTGCGCCGCCAAAGATAATCACGCCGGATGACTCCACGCCCCCGCGTACCATTAAAACAAGACCTGTCTATAAGAATAGACGAGTTGATTCCTTAACGACTCTCGGCGCAGTACTCGTCTTAGCTTTGGCTATCGCGCTCCTCTTATGCTCTGCGGCTGTAGCGCTCAAGTGCCGACGCATCAGACTATCGGCGAACCGCGTCTTCGCCTCTCTCCCTGATAATAAGATGGACGGTCCCTGCCTTCTGTCGCTTTCCGTGGAAAACCAAAACACCAACATCGGGCGCAGAAATTTCCACTCGGTCAAGACCGGATTTTCGCTCACCGTAGGAGGCGGCGACTCTGATTTTCTCATATTTCTTACGTCCCTGCCCTCCCGCCTTGCGAAAATTCATTTTAACGGCGAACATTGTTCTTTCATTCCTTTGAAAAGGCAATTTTTCCCAGAAATTACGTCAAAAACCTTGCCCGACTGCATTGGCAGAACAATCAGAATCAAGACGGAGAAAAATTATGACATCTTTATCCGCGTAGTCCTGCATGAATCCCCTCTACAAAAGTTAAACAGATTGCTCAATCTAGTCAGACCGCCGGGACGATAAATAGCGCGGAAATATGACAATCCAGTTTCCCGAAATATTCTGGAGATGTAACTATAGTTTATGGAGGAACATTTAGCATATATGAAACAATTTTTATTTATTTCCCCGCTTATAGCGGCTTTCGCGCTATTGGCGTCGTGTTCCGCTCAAATCACAGGAGTTGTTCGAGACGACGGCTCCGCGGACATAACCATTCAGAGCGGGTTACAGCCCAGCATGATCGAGCTTATTCATTCCCTATTCAAGAGAGGAAGCGACGCGTCTCAAAACGTCATTGACGCAGGCAGTATAAACGCGTCAATAGCCATGTCCAAAGGGGTCAAAGCAGTCCGCTTCCGCAACATCACCTCTTCGTCAATAGAGGGAACCATAAGCCTCTCCCGCGTAAACGACTTCCTTTCAGTAGCGGGTCAACGGAGTCAGTTCATCACATTTGACGCGCAAAACGGACGCCTTTTAGTCGAGATAGACAGAACGTCCGCGCCGCGCGTCATCTCCCTCTTGTCCCCGGACCTTGTTGATTATCTTTCATGCCTCATGTCGCCCGCGGCTTTGGAAGATTATCAGTACATCCAAACCAAAGCCGAATACCTCAAAGAACTGCAAAATTTCTTTGGAAGCTTCAAAGACAAAAAACTGGCGGCAAGCCTCGTATCTGATATAAAGAAAGCGAATATCCATGTCGCCGTTGATTTTCCACAAGACGTGAAGAGCGTTCAAGGTGGACGCTTTTCAGGCAAGCGCGCTGAATTCGATGCGCCGCTTTTAGACCTGCTCGCGCTGGAAACGCCCCTAACCTACGAAGTCCGCTGGTAAACATAAAACCGAAATTATGAAGTAATATGGGACGACTGGAGAGTCAAAAGTTTTCAGAACAGATTGTCCGTCGGAATTGACCATTAAGCGCGGCTTTATGAACTGGAAGCGATAAAGTTAAAAATAGACGGCGGAATTAACATGGCGTAATATTTAAGGAAACTTTTAGAAAGTTCTTGTGGAATAACTCTTGATAAAACTCTGCTTTTGTGGCATAGTATACAGAGATGACTTTTGAACAGGAAAACGCGCTCTATCAATTTCTCGAAATTGCGGTGGAGCCTTTCACGCTGGAAAGTATAACATCGTTTGTCTGTTCTCTTAAAACAAAGCGTTTAAACCGTTTGTCTATGGAGATCGAAGACTACCTCAATGTCTACAGACTGGCGTTTCCTCTCGGAAGAAGAAGATGGATTTCCATAAGGGGCTATTTTGAAGACGCCTGTTTTGTTATACAGCCGAGCCGTTTAGAGATAGTGAGCGGTATCCTTATTCCGGGTCATAGGTGTATTCCTTTTGCGAATTCGGAACGTTTGCCTCAAGATTATACCTTCTTGTGGGGAAAGAAAGTCATTCCTTTTACCACGGTTGAGGGGGAGCCGGAAGAATTCTATCCGTATTATAGCGTGCTTGGCGAGGAATACGCGCCTCAATATGTGGCGCGGAATAATCCGGAAAACGAAGAGGCGTTCAATAACGAATTCGACGATCCAGTGGAGGTTTCTATAAAAGCCCTGGATATGCGGACTCTCTATCGTGAAACGAAGTTCGTGCCCGGCGACCTCTTTGAGGTTAGAATCGTTGATTGGAAGAAAAACGCTTTCTCCTTGAAGAAAATTGAAAAAGGCGCGTGGAACGAAAGAGGTTTGAGGGAATGGCAAGAAGCCGCGGAAAAGGGGTTTGGGTCCTCTTTCGTCAATCTGGGGCCTGGCGTTTCAACCGAGGAACAGATAGCGTACGCCTATTTCTACGGGGGTAAACGGATGAAGGAGACGCCCGCGTATTCGCTTGAGGAATTCCTCTACGAGAGGACCGACTGCATTGAAACGACCCTTTACGGTATGGAGACTCGTTTCTGGTCCGCGGGCAAGGATATTCCTGATATGGGCGAGCTGACGGGACAGCGCATCGTGAAGCGGACGCCGATTGAAGAGATGCTTCTCGCAAACAAGGCGCCGATGAGTGAATTTGTCGTTCAGTCTTACGTGTTGGATATGCTTTTCCGCAAAGAGACTAAGGCGCAGGACGTCGCTATGCGGATAGCGCCGCCGGTCATCGCTAAAAACTTCGAAAGCCGCGAATGGAATATGCTTGTTGATTATATAACAGAAATATATGAGGAGTTCAGTAAAGAATATTCGCTTTTCAAAGACAAGGGCATGGGCCCGGTGCGGCAGAAAGCCGCAGAACTGCATACGGCGGTCGTTGAATTCGCGGCCGGACTTCGTCCTGACAGTATCAACGCGGCCTATTTGCCGCAACACACCTTTATCGTGCTTTCCCAAATACAGAATCATATGGCGGGCTTGATGGACGAACTCTGTTTGAACGAGGAAGTTTCCGACGTCGAGTTAGATAGTATGAATAATGTCATCGACGGTATGGCCGACGCCTATGACGAAATAAAAGAACTCGTCGAAGACGCTATGCGTAACTTCAGACGCAACAACATCGCCATGGTAAAGTCCTCCACGAAAACGGAAGCGCGGCTCATACAGATAGGCATAGGCGGTACTAACGTATGGCGGCGTATCGTCATGCCGGAGTGTTATTCTCTCGAAGCTTTGCATATAGTCATCCAACGAGTCTTCCATTGGGAAAATAACTTCGCCTACCGGTTTACGCTTAAACCCATGCCTCTGTCCGCAAACAAAGCCTCAGACGGCGCTTTCAGCACAGAGGAACTTCCCAAGAATTTAACTATTGATATTCTCAATAAGACTGGACTCGTAGACTTCATTTACGAGTGCGGTCCATGGACCATTAAGATTATGATTCTTTCGCCGTCTGAAGGCGGCGTCGCTTGCGTCGCTGGCGAGTATGCCGCGCCTAATCAAAACATAAACGGACCAGTCCGGTTTAAAAAAGCCGTATTCCTGTTAAACGCGGGCTCAATTGAAGAAAAGCGATCCGCAAAACAGGAACTCGGCGAAAGTTTCACGCCTGAATTCTTTGACTTGGTTCAATGTAACGAATGGTTGCAAGGGAATTACTAATGCGGCAATGCGAAAAGGCAGGAGAAAAATGGCTGAAAAGATGTTGATGGAATTGATAAAGAACGGCGGGGTAATGGAAGACGTTCCGGGCAATTCGGCGAAAGAAACGCTTACCCACCTCGTTAACGCGATGGCGGCGCCCCGGTCTCTGGATAAGGAAACGCTTTTGACGGCGATTCTGGAACGCGAGAACCTCATGCCCACGTCCATCGGAAACGGCATTGCGGTACCGCACCCGCGCAACCCTTTGGCGATTGCGGATTCCGAAGAATTGGCGGTCATAGGTTTCCTGAAAAACCCGATAGACTGGCAGTCTTTGGATAACATTCCAGTGAAAACCGTGATACTCATCGTTTCTTCATCGGCAAAATCCCATCTCCATACATTATCCCGTGTGCATTTCTTCTGCCATCAGGAGAAATTTCTCAAGCTTTTGCGGAGTCATGCGTCAGAAAATGAAATTCTCGAAACTATCGCCCGTATTGAAAAGGAATGGAAATGAAAACCGATATGTCTGGGGAACAACTCACGCCGCGTGAGATGAAACTTGCTATGCGGAAGAACAAGGCAGTCGATAGGCTGTCTGTTCAATTCTCCAAGAACGCAATGTCTTTGGAAGAGTATGAACGCCTCGTTGACTATATACAGAAGGCTGAAAGCGAGCGGGAACTGACCATCATTGAAAAGATTGTCGATGAAAGCGCGGCTTATTCGAGTATGAAGAGCGATAAGAGCCGCGTCTATGAAGAACCGCAACGCCGCGAACACCCTTCCACGTACAACCCGTTCGCCGGAATACTCGGCTCCGAGTGGTCAGACATTACCTTCATGTCCTCACGCGAAATATCCGGCGCGTCTCTTGTGGGCAAGCGCCGTTCCATCCTGTCTTTTCTGGGCAATACGTCAATCACTATAGAAGAAGGGCAACTTCCGCAGGGTAGAACCATTGTCAACGCGGTTTCCTTCTTGGGTAACACGGTAATCGCCGCGCCGCCCAGCGTGAAGGTAACCATGGAAGCAAACGCGGTACTCGGTAACGCCGTGATAGACCGCGGTACCGGAATAACGGAAACCCTTCGTCCCGGCGCCCCAGAACTAGTCGTTATGGGCGGCGCTTTTATGGGCAACCTGGTCGTGGAAATCCGCAAACCCCGCGGCGGCTTTTAACCTGAAAAAGGAGAGCCGGGAAAGGATAGGCATGACGTTTGACAATCCTTTTATATTGAACGCTCTCTTTCTCGTCATCCCTTGTTTCATCGTTGAACTGGGACTTTATTTTATACGCGTATCGAAACTGAAGGCGATGAGGATTTTATCAAGCGGATTGAGAATACGGGCTGTTCTTTCAATCGTGTTTTTTGACCTTTTTCTTATGTGCTGTATCACCGCGGCGGCCGGTCCCCGGTGGGGATACCATGCGGTAAGCGAATACCGCCGAGGAATTGACGCGGTATTCGCGTTTGACGTGTCTCGTAGTATGGCGATAGAAGACATTGAGCCGTCTCGTTTGGGAAAGGCTGTATCCATAGCGCGTGAAGCCGTCGTCAACGCGGGAGACGCGCGACTCGCCGTTGCTATAGCAAAAGATAGGGGCGTTCTCGCGTTGCCTCTGACGCAGGATAAGAACGCCTTGTTGTCGTTTCTCGACTCGCTTGAAACAGTGAATATGACAGGCAGAGGAACAAACATCGAAAGTCTCTTAGATGCGGCCGGGACCGCCTTCTTGGACGTTTTCTCCACAAGACACATCGTCGTTCTGTTTTCAGACGGCGAAAGTATCTCCGGGATAATCCAAAACGCTGTTGACCGCGCCGTCTTGCGCGACATAAGCATCGTCGCCGTAGGCGTAGGCACGGACGAAGGAGCGGCAACGCCTGACATGACGCGCCCGGACGGTTCCCGCGAGCTTATTCTCGACAGCGCGGGTAATCCCGTCGTAAGCCGCCGCGATAGCGCCGCCTTGCGGAACGCGGCGCAACGTTCCGGCGGTATCTACATAGACGGCAATACGCCCAACGCCGGGGGAATATTAACGAACCATATACGAGAACTCGCGCCGAAAGTCGGCGCCATCTCTTTTCATACAGAAACCACCCCGCGATGGACTCTCTTCATCATCGTAGCGATTCTTTTTTTCATCCTCTCAAAATACGCGGAAAAGAAACGGACGTAAGTCCGCAAAACCGCTCGGCGTGTTTTTTGCGGACATTAAAAGAGATCATTGTCGCGGCGCCGCAAAATACCGATTCTTCGGCCGATACCTACACGTCCCTTACTCCGCCGTCATTTACCATAGCGATTCGGAGAACGCCCCGTTGTCCTTACTCGCAGGCGCGTGGGACGGATCATTGACGCATTAGAAGCAGGCGCATATATTGATTCTATAAAAGGGAGAGCGCCTTATTTCCTAGTTTTTGCGCATCAAGAGAGGGTTTCAAAAGAACGTAAAACGGACTATTATTCCTATTATGAATACCGTTACCATAAACGTAGAATCTGTTCCCCTTCCCCCATGGACTGACGAAATTAAGGACTTCGTCCAGAGAGTTCTTGCAATTCTTGGCAAGGACAACTGGGACCTTTCCGTGCTTTTCTGCAACGACGCCTGTATACGGGCGCTCAACGGCCGTTTCCGCGCCAAGGATGAAGCGACCGACGTGCTGTCGTTCGCTCTTGGCGAGTGGGACAGGGACCGTTACCTGCCCGGCGACATCGCAATCTCCCTTGACACATTGAGGATGAACGCCTCGTATTTTGGCGTTTCCGAAGACGAAGAGATTCGCCGACTCCTTATTCACGGCGTTCTGCACTTGGACGGCATGGACCATACAGGGAATCTCAGCGCGGGAGACGATCCGATGTTACTATTGCAGGAGAAAATACTCGCGGCCGCGAGCCTTACTCATTAGACGAACGCCACGCCAAATAATCAACATAGCGCTGAAATTGTTTGCCTTCTGGAGACGCCTTCACCAAGAAACCCACCTCGTAAGAATCGGCTGCGGCGTTGGTCCATCGAGTCTCCACCTGCAATTCAAAAGAGGCTATTTTAGCCGCCGACTCCGGTATGACCTCCAAGGTGTAGGCGGTTCCGGGACGGGCTTCGATGAAGACCGTTGTTTCTATGCGGCAACCCGTTACGCTAATGTCCTTTAGGAGAGCGTCCCCGTTAAAAAGCCCATGCACGCGAGCGTGAGCTATGGTCCGATAGCGAATGCCTCTTCTTTTCTCAGACATAATTACTCCTTTACATATAACAAAATAAGGAAACCTTCATTATTAAGGTAACCGTAAAATCCCCACAAAGGCAGGCGCGCTGTAGACAGGGGAAAAATTGCTGTTCATACCAGAAGCGACTATATAGAAGGCCGCGTAGGCGTGTTTTTCCACAGGCGTTCCACTCGCGGAAACGACGTCCGCATTTGCGAGGCTGGATGCCTTCGCTGAATCGGTCAAGTCTTCGGAGACGCAAAAATATCGGTCAGGCTCAGGCTTGAAATTACCTCCCCCGTCCGATCTAAAAAGCTTGTAAGATACACCGCCTATTTCCATGACGGGAATCCACCCAGGATTCTGCAAGAAATCAAGCGTGAGCGTCATATCGCCGGCGCCGGACGCCAGCACGCTGTCTATATTGGCGGATTCGAGCTCGAGCGTGTAATAGTTTCTGTTTCTAAATACCGTACCCACGGCGCTGACGTTTACCGTGCTGGTGGAACTGGTATCCGTATAAGGCAAAAGGACGCTGTAATCGGACGCCAAAGTCGGATTCAACACGCTGTAATCAGAAACGGCTACAGAATCGAGGGACGTTCCGCTTATGTATATACGGTAAAACAGCGTGAAATGGAAGTTAGACACAGAATCGTAATTGCCGCTCGGCGGTAATTGTATAGTCGCTTTTGAATTAAGTTGGATGGTTATATTCGACTCTGGAACCGGATACAAATAGAGATAATCTTCTATACCGCACGAGGAGAATAGCATTATGAAAATACACAAGATCAACATTAAATTATTTTAGCGTAAATCTCATTTAAAGACAAGGAGCTTTATCACAAAAGTTGAGAAAGGCGATTGACAAAAACCATGGTTTAGTCTAGAATTCAAACATGAAACGGATACTTCTTACCTTTTCCCTTTTTTCCTTTTTCGCGCTCTCAAGCGTATTTACTCAGAACAGACCTGACGCGTTGGCGAGATACCGTAACGGGCGCAATTTGGAGAGTTTAAATCGTTTGCAAGAGGCTACGGCTAACTACAATGAAGCCGTCAGCATCTGTAACGACGAGATAAATCAGCGGATAGCTACAAGAGACACTTACATCGTTATGACGTGGGCGTTACAGAGACTAAATAAATACGACGACGTTATTTCTTGGGCAGAAAGAGGACTGAGGCTCTACCCTGACGACTACCGTCTCAATGAAATTATGGGCGAGGCTTTTTTTTACAAGGACGACTACGAGCGCTCGCTTGAGATGATGCAGTCTTTTATTGCCGGGCTACCCAGAAACGACAGGGCGTCTACGGCGTACTTCTTTATGGGTGAGATTTTCAGAATAGAGGGGAAATTCCATCGCGCCGACATCGCCTATAGCACCGCGGTGCGTTTGGAACCGAACATCGCCCTGTGGTGGTATAGACTGGGGCTGGTTTTGGAGTCCTTAAAGGACTACGCTTCGGCGCGGGAAGCGTTCAACAGAGCCTTGAGACTCGAACCCAATCGCAAAGACGCGTCCGAGGGACTTGAGCGGATTAAACAGCTTGCGCTGTAAACGGAGCGTCTTAAAACCGCGTCCATCATACCGCTTCACATAGAAACGCCCTGTAAGAATTCCGCGGTTCCCGCCTTGTTTTCGCCCGGACCAACGCAGGAAGGGCAACCGTTCTCGCAGGGGCACCCTTCGACGACGGCGGACAGGGCGCGGAAAAGCTCCTCGCCGCGGACCGCGAGGGCTTCGGACAACCCTGTGCCGCCCGGATACTTGTCGTAAACAAAGAGAGACGGCGTTTCAAAATGCGGGTCCCGCACCCGCTCCACAACGCCGATGTCCCTACTGTCGCAAAGCAGAAACGCAGGCGCGATGTTTTTGACGAGCCGCCCTATACTCGACAACACAGAGCCGGCTTCCATCTCGTCAAGAGCGGCGAGAATCTTGCCGCCCGCGCTCTTCCGTGGAAAAAGCAAGGCAAGCGCGCGCGTATGCGTCTCTTCTTCCGGTAGGTCTATATTGCCGTAGCCCACGTTTTCTTGCGTCCAAAACCGTATCTTCTTGAATTTAGCCGCTTGCGTCCTTACCAACACGTCGCACAATCTGCCATAGGCGGCTTTTTCCTGAACCCCTTCATAGACGAACTTTTCATCCTCGGACAGAACCTTAATATCCGTTTTCACGTACCCGTCCGTATAATAGTTGACGTTTGCCTCGCGGACAAGGCATTTTTTCTCCTCGATGTTCAAATCTTCCACGATATATTGCCTGCCGCGGTGGAGGTAGACCGCATTCTTGAATAAGAGTTCCTTTGCGCTGGGGCGGTCCATTTCGCCAATGACCGCGTTACGGCCGTCCGTCCTGTCGACGATGACCACGTTCTCCGTCATCGCGGAACGCAGGCTGATACCTTCGGCGGGAAAAGAACGGTCTGACCAATACCATTTTCCCCCTGTGCGCCGAACCACGCCTTCTTCTTCAAGAAAAGCGAGCGCCTCCTCCGCGTCCGCGCCGAAGAAGTCGTCCTCTTCGGAGGATGCGGCAAACGGTAATTCAAACGCCGCGCATTTTACGTGGTCCGTGAAAATGTAGGGGTTGTTCGGGTTAATTCGCGCCTCTTCGACTGATTTTCTGAAGAACCAGTCTGGGTTCCGCATGATGAATTGGTCGAGAGGCGCGGCCGACGCGATGAAAACCGCAATCGACTCGCCGCCGCGTCGTCCCGCTCTGCCTGTCTGTTGCCAGAACGAGTTGAACGAGCCAGGAAACCCCCCGACCACTGCCGCGTCGAGTCCGCCTATGTCTATGCCGAGTTCCAGCGCGTTTGTGGAAACCACGCCCTGAACGCTCCCGTCTCGCAACCCTTTTTCTATTTCGCGCCGTTCGTTTGGCAACAAGCCCCCGCGATAAGCCTCGACGCGGATGCGGCTGTTGTCCGTCCAAATGTTTTTCAAGGCGTTGTTCACGTAAGAAGCGATCACTTCGGTTCTTACGCGGGAGTGCGCGAAGAGGATGGTTTTGACGTTAGCTTTGAGGAAAGCGAGCATCCAGCGTTGGCTTTCAGTCGCGATGCTTCGGCGGATACCCTGTACCGCGTCCACGAGGGGCGGATTATAGAGAACGACGCGCTTTTCCGCGCGCGGCGCGCCGTTCTTGTCGACAAGCGCGACCGCGTCTCCGATAAGCGACTCGGCGTGTTCCCGCGGGTTGGCGATGGTGGCGGAACAAAGGATAAATTGCGGACTAGCTCCGTAAAACGCGGCTATCCGTTTCAGGCGGCGGACGACGTTCGCCACATGGCTGCCGAAAACGCCGCGGTAGGAATGAGCTTCGTCGATAACCACGTATTTCAGATGCGAGAAAAATTTTATCCATTTGGGATGATTAGGCAGAACGCCGTCGTGAAGCATATCCGGGTTTGATATGACGATGCGTCCCAAATCCCGCGCGACGACGCGGAGGCTGCCTGGCGTATCTCCGTCGTAGGTTGAGACCCTTATGGGCAAGGGCGGCTCGCCGCCGACCAGCGCGTTTAGTTCCGCCTGTTGGTCTTGGGAGAGAGCTTTCGTCGGAAAAAGGTAGAGGGCGCGGGCTTTATTATCCAGTAAGAGCGCGTGCAGAGACGGCAAGTTGTAACAAAGAGTCTTGCCCGATGCGGTAGGCGTTACGACGACGACGTTTTCGCCCGCCTGAATATGTTCCCATACCTCCGCCTGATGCGTGTATAGTTGGACAATACCGCGTTTCCGCAGGGCTTCCGCGATACGCGCGTCTAAATCTACAGGAAACGGCGCGGTCTGTCCCGCGCTTGCGGGTATGAGCCTGTCTTCGACGATATGCGGAGCGAATTCCGTAAGTATCTTGTCTAAATTATTTTTCATCTTTACGGTAACGCCGCCTCCTCTCCGTTCCTATTTTTTAGTCCGCCAGAGAGTAAAACTCTTTCACCGCTTGACAGGCGGGTTTGCCGAGAACGCTGTAGTCGTCGTTGACGATGGGGAAGCGAGCGTAGGTTTCGAGATGAGCCCAGCAGACAAAGCCGCGAACCCAGGAGCGCGCGCCGGCTTTTTCAAACATATTCGCGTAATACGCGGCTTGCTCTTCGAGGTTCAGGTACCCTTTGCGGGTCCAGTCGTTGGGGATAAAGGAAGAACCAGTTCGGCTTGGGCAGCCGCATTCCGCGAAAAAGAAAGGCTTCTTGAATTTTTGTACAACTGCGGCGATGCGGTCAAGGTTTTCGTCCCATTGGTCAATGGGATAATAGCCGCTTGACGAGATGTAATCAACCGCGTCCCACCATGGGACCGCGTCTTCTTGATACTTATCCGCGTTATAGGTGATCTTGCCGCTGTAGACGGCGCGAATCTTTTCGACGAGCGCCCGCCAATGGTCTGTTTTACGCTGGGACAGCGTTAATTCGCACCCTATTATCAGCATATCGGCTTTGATTTCCGCGGCGATCGCGGCGTAGCGGACGATATAGTCTGTATAGCTTTTGAACCACTCGCTCCACTTTGGCTCGCAGGGCGCTTCGCGGTCAAAAAAGTCGATGTAAGCCCGCCACACCCCGTTACGGCAATTCACCATCGGCTTTAGCGTGACGGACAAGCCGAATTCTCGGCAAGCGGCGGCAGCGTACTTGAGTTCCTCGTCGGAAGGGACGATTCCCGCGTAGGCGACGGTTTCGGATTGAGGCGTATCCTGCAACGCTCCGAAAGCCAGTACTGCGGTATCGCACGCTGTCGCATCCCGCATTGCGCGGAGCGATTCTCGCGTTTCCTCAAAGGAAACCCGCGTCTTTTCGCGGTCCGCAAATAAAAAAGTAAAACCTCGTATCATCGTTTTATTATCGGCAAGACGGCGTTTTTCCGTAATAGTTTCCGCGACCTGCCGCGATACAATTGTTTTTTGTTGACCGCGCTTCCTTGAATGTGTATAATACTCGCGTCGTGCCATACAAACAATACGCGGGAGACGCTCAATGGCGTTCCGTGAGAAAATCGGACGATGTTATTTATCTCTTAGAACAGTTTGCGCCGTCTTCTTTGGCCGCGTATACGCGCTTTGAAAACATGAAAGTAGGACGCGACCGCGTCTGGACACTGGGAAAAAGAAATGGCGGCGTTTTGATACAGAGCGGATCGTCTCTTTATCCTGTTTTCGGCTGTTCGCGTCCGTCCCCAGAAGACAGGGTGGAACCGCTGAAAAACTTAAAGAAAATTCTAAAGAGACCCCTTGAGAAAATAACGCTCCACGCGATTCAAGGTATAGCCGAAGATGTTGAATTTTTGGAGAAAGCCATAGGCGAGTTGGGCGTTTTCCCTGAACAAAGGATACTTTACGATTTGATGGTTATAAACCGAGAACCGTCTGTCGTGAGCCTCAACGCCGGACCCGCTGGGCTTGTCTTGCGGCCGCCGCGCATGGCTGACGCGGAAACTCTCTTTGAATTGCAAGCAGGCTACGAAAAAGAAGAGGTATTGACCAAAAAGTCGGTTTTTGTTCCTGCGGTCTGCCGCTTGCTCGTTGAACGGTCTATCAGGCGCGGGCAGGTTTTAATCGCGGAGTATGGCGCGCGCGTCGTGGGTAAGGTGAACGTCAACGCTGTCTCCCCGACGTGGGTACAAATCGGAGGGGTTTACGTTCCGCCGGAATTTCGCGGCATGGGCATAGCCTCGCGCATGGTCGCGGTGTTTGTCCAAGGACTATTGCCCGGACGCGCAGGCGTGAGCCTTTTCGCCAAAAGAATCAATGCGCCTGCGCGCGCAGTGTACCGCCGTATCGGGTTCGCGCCGTTGGACTCATACAGGATAAGCTACTATTGATTGAAAGAAAAGCCCATGTTAGTTAAAGTATCCCCTTTTCGCCATAATGTACTTGAATAAAAACAATAGATTTTCTACTATAAGAGTAGAGGGGTTTATGCTTGAAGGAATTCTAACAGAAGGACTCATATACGGCATCATGGTGCTGGGAGTGTTCATCACATTCAGAGTGTTGAGTTTTGCGGACATGACGGTTGACGGGTCGTTTCCGCTTGGGGCGGCGGTCATGGCCGCCGCGATTCTCAAAGGACTGCCCGTATCCGCGGCTTTGCTGTTGGCTTTTCTCGCGGGCGGACTTGCCGGGGCGACGACGGCTCTCATCCACACCAAGCTCAAAATCCCCGACCTGCTCGCCGGCATCTTGACCATGACCATGCTGTTCTCAATCAACTTGCGCGTTATGTCCAACAGGGCAAACCTCTCCCTGCTCAAGACAGCGACTCTGTTCACCAGAGTCGCAGATTGGGGACAGGCTTTAACCATTCATACCGCGTGGACTTTGGTACTCTTCTGTTTCCTATCCGTTCTCGCCGTCAAGATAATACTAGATGTATTCTTCCACACCGACTTCGGGCTGTCAATGGGCGCGCTGGGCGCAAATCCCCAGCTCGTCATCTCTCAGGGCATGAACCCGGACGTTATCAAGACCATAGGAATCAGCCTGGCGAATGGGCTTGTGGGAATCGCGGGCGCTTACGCGGCGATGTACCAGGGATTCGCGGACGTGAACTTCGGTACAGGCGCCATCGTTTCAGGGCTTGCCTCCCTTATGATAGGCGAATTCCTCATCCGCTCAAACAAAATCAGCATCCTCACCCTGCGGGCCTTACTCGGCTCTCTCCTCTATCGCGCCCTCATGTACCTCGCCCGCAACTACGGTTACTACCTCCACATGACTGCTAACGATTTGAAGCTCATCACCGGTATCTTGATTATCCTCTGTGTGATAGTCTCAAGAACCGGTTTCAGGTCCGGCTTCAGCCCCCAAAAAACAAGAAAACGTTAACCTTTTTGTTTCATTAGGTCAGCCTGCCTTGTATCCGCGACCTTCCGTCGTATACTTTTGTTTTTAAATTGATAGGTAAAGAAGCGAAAACCGCTTGCCAGATTAATCCGTTGAATTTAAAACAACGCGGAGAACGCGGCTTTTGCGGCTTCCTGCTCCGCGGTTTTCTTATTTTTCCCTTCCGCGGGGCCAAAAGTTTTTCCGTTTACCGTTACTTCCACGAAGAAGGAACGCTCGTGTTCCGGTCCAGAATGTTTGACGAGCCGATAAACAGGGGCGGCTTTGAAACGGCGCGCGCTGGCTTCTTGGAGCCTGCTCTTGTAGTCGCCGTTGTCGCTCATCACGCGGACTATCTCTTTCTCCATGAAATTGGACACGAACTCGAATACGGATTTATAGCCTGAATCAAGGTAATACGCCGCGATGAGGGCTTCCAGAGCGTCCGCAAGAATGGCGTTTTTCTTTCTGCCGCCAGTTTGCTCTTCGCCTTTGCCCATGAGGAGAACGTTGTCGATTTGCATCTCCCGCGCTCTACGCGCAAGAGTCTTTTCGGAAACCGCCGCGGCTTTGATTTTCGCCATCTGTCCTTCGTTTCTATCGGCGAAATTCCTGTAGAGGAGAGCCGACGTTACCATACCGAGAATCGCATCCCCTAAAAATTCAAGCCTTTCATTGTCGGTGGAAATTCTTTGTTCGTTAGAAAGCGACCTATGAATCAACGCCGTGTTGAGTAAGTCAATATTTTTAAATTTAACGCATAAATCTTTCTGAAAGGAGAGCAACACTTTTTTTCTTTCGGGGTCAAGAGGATAGACATTTGTTAAAATAGACCCGCTTTTACAAGGTGTGTTTTCACGAAGCGGGTCGTGTTTTTGTTCCACAAATTCGCTTATTTTGTCTGGGATTTTATAAATTCATAAGCGTCCCGGACAGTCTCAAACTCGTTAGCTTTTTCGTCAGGGATTGATATGCCCATTTCTTCTTCAATGGCATATACCAGCTCATACGTGTCAAGGCTGTCCGCCCCAAGATCCTGCCGAAAAGAAGCCTCTAACGTAATCTTCTCCTCGTTTACATCGAGCTTCTCCGCGATGAGTTTCTTTATTTTCTCAAATAAGTCATCCATAATTACCTCCTTATACTTTTGCATCCGGCATGATTACTTGTTTGCCGCGATAAAAACCGCATTTTGGGCATACATGATGCAATAAAACAAGATTACCGCAAGAACCGCACTCAATCAAATTCGGCGCCGTAAGCCTCATATTAATAGCTTGCCGCCTACGGGTTCTCGCCTTTGACGTCTTATATCTAGGAACCGCCATATTCAACCTCTCTTTACTGAAATTTTTGAAAGTATAGTAGAAATAACCGTTTATGTCAAGCTCTCGACTATATTTTCTCAAACCTTTTGAGGGGTCTTTTACCGCCGTATCTCACGTAGCCTGCGCGGGGACGGCAGAGCCTCCTTTCAAACAGCGCCTATAGAATCAAGCCAAATTTAGGACTATATTCAGACTAAAACCGTCCTCTGCGTAAAAAGAATATTTTCCGCGACCTGATTCGCCGTTGACGTTCCTTTCAAGTAAGCGATAACGGCAAGCGCCCACGCCGCCGCGGTTCCAGCCGCGCGACTGGTGATTATATCGCCGTCAACGACGACGTCTTGCTCTTGCCAAAAGGCGTCCTTGACCATTCCTTCCATGCCCGGAAAACAAGTGAACCGCTTGCCTTTCAAGAGTCCCAACGGCGCAAGAACTACCGCCGGAGACGCGCATATAGCCGCGACGAGCTTTTCTTCCACAACGGTCTTCCGTAGAAGGGCGCAAACCGCGTCAGATTTAACCAAATCGCCCGCTCCCGGTCCGCCCGGTACCAGAACCGCGTCCCAGTCCCCCTCCAGTTCCGCGACGTTCTTGTCCGCCGTAACCGTAACGTTATGCGAACCCGTCGCCCGTCTATCATGGTTCAAGGCGGCGGTACAAACCTCAACGCCCGCTCTTTGCAAATAGTCAATGGGCGTAACCGCCTCGACTTCCTCAAAACCGTCTGTTAATAAAACGATAGCTTTCATACTACCTCCTTCCGCCTGCTCTTAACAATTACTTCCCATTGACTCAAAAGCATCCCCGTGAGCATCAAGGCAAAGCCGAGCGCCGTCCAACGTCCGACGGATTCAGACAGAATCAGAACGCCGCACAGCGCCCCGAAACACCCTTCAAAACAGAGGATGACGGCCGCGTGCGCGGGCGGCGCGTCCCGTTGCGCGATGACTTGCAAGGTATAAGCTACGCCCACAGAGGCAAGTCCCCCATAAAGTATGGGAATGAGCAGGTTGACAATATTAATAGCCGAAGCGCCGACAAGCCCCGCGACTATATCCATGACGGGAAGCCACGCAAACGTTCCTTTTTCAAGGAGCGTCGGCGCGACGTCCGCTATAAAGCCGTTTATACGCGGCTCGACCAGAAAGGCGCAGGGAAAGCAGAGAATCCCGCATACCGCAAACTGTCCCGCGGACAGCCGAATCGGGTCATTACGCAAAACCAATCGGTCAATTAACAGAAGGTGAACCGCGCAAAAAAACGCGCTGACGAACGCGAATACGTCGCCGACGTTCACGGCTTGGGGATTACCTGCTATGCTTATAAAATAAAGCCCTGCCAACGTAAAGAAAACGCCTCCCCACGTCCACGCTCCGGTCTTCTGTCCCCAGAAACCGCCAAATAGAGGCGTCAACACCGTGTAAAGCCCGGTAATGAACGCCGCGTTTCCGACTGTGGTGAACATAAGCCCTATCTGCTGGAACATGACCGCGAAAAAGAGGCAGGCTCCAGCCGCGAGAGACGATAAGAATAACGTTTTCCATGAGCCGTCCGCGTGTTCCGTGAGGTTTTTCCCCGCGTGGTAAAACATAATCGGTAGCAGGGAGAGACTGCCCAAACAGAACCGCAAGGCGTTATAGGTGAAGGGCCCCACGTATTTCATGCCCGACCTTTGCGCCACAAAACCAGATCCCCAAATCAGAGCGGTTAGTAATAACAGAACGTCCGCCCGTAATGCTTTTTTATTCATAGCGAATTTATTCCCTTAAAATTGCGCTGATTATATATAATAGTCGTCAAAGAGTCTATATATTCAACGCCGTCTGCTTTACTCTTTTTGACCGTTGTATTATATTGAATGATAATCATGAAAATACTGACGATTCACTATTCCTATAGCGGCAATTCCGCGCTGATTGCGGAATTGTTGAAGGAGTCGGCAAACGCCGACGCGATTAGGCTTGAGGTTGAGAACGAGAAACGCCGCGAAGGATTCCTCAAGTACCTCTTTGGCGGTTGGCAGGTTGTGCGGCGTAAGAAGCCCGCGCTCAAGCCGTTTACCGTCAACTTTGACGAGTACGACCTTGTCGTTATCGGCGGCCCTGTGTGGGCGGGTTCGCCTGCGCCCGCGTTGTTATCGTTTCTGGCGAAATATCCCCTGAAAGGTAAGAAAGTCGCTCTTTTTTGCTGTTGCGCCAGCGGAGACGCGGGCAAGGCGATGGGACGAATGAAAGCGTTGTTGAAAGACGATATGATTAAAGGCGAAACCGTTTTCCAAAATCCGCTAAACGACGACAAAAACGAAATCGCCAAAAAGGTCGGCGCGTGGGCGAAGGAATTGCTGAAATAGGGGAAATTTGAAACTCTCAAAGATTCTCAAGAAATCTGTAAAGAAGCCGCTTGTCGCCATCCTCGTCGAGAGAGCGTCTTTTTTCTTTCTTATTATGAGCCTTTTGGCCGCAGGACTGTATATTCTTGGCAATTTCAACGGTTTCACGGACGGGACGCAACGCCTATTGCTCCGCGTTATCAGCGCGACTGGTATATGCCTATTTCTTTTTGGAGCGGTCGGACTTATTCTCGACTTGTTTATGATTTTCCGCGTGAAGCTAACTTACGCCGGCGGCTTTGTTCTCTACGCCATAGTCGGCGGTATAGGCGCGGTTATAACAGTCGCCGCGATCTTCATCCAAACCCTGGCCGTTGGCTAATCGACGATGTTATAATAGAGCAGGTAACTTTAACAATAAATCACGTTAAAGAGGCGTCCGCGAAGTCGTCGTTCAATCTTTCCATGGGAAAATGAAACTCTTGAGCGAGCGATGACCTGTGTTTTCCCGTTCGTCTATGAGGATGGCGTCCCACGGTATCTTCGGCCGCTTGGCGGACCGAGGGAGGGGGTTTTCTTCAAGCCAGTCGTACTTGAGGAGGCGCAGGCGTAAAGCCTCGTCTAAAAAGAGGACGATTCCAGCTGGTCCAGGTATCAGAAAGACCAAAACCACCGAAAGCGCCGCTAAAACAACGGCGTAGAGCAGGCACATGATACAAAACGCGGTGTTGTCAAAAAAGACGATGAAACATTTCTTTATCGTTTTGGGAACCGGGTTATCCATGCGGCTACGGAACGACAGAAAGAACTGAAACGACACGACGCCTATTATAAAAATCCAGAAAACTATCACAGCCAAGGCTATGCCCACAGGCGAGTCTATCTTCGAGTAGAAGGGAATGACAATAGACACGACGAGAGTCGCAACCAACGCCGCGCCGCCCATGGCGACTCCTGAAATCCATATCCTTTTTTCTTTGAAACACGCGAAAAAGTCGGCGAATCCGAAGGCGGCGTAATTGGACACGTTTTTGAAGCATTGCGCTGTAGCCGCAAGATAGACGAAACAGAGCAGAACCCCAACCGACAAAACCGCGATGGACAGCGCGTCCGTCAACAGAGGAGGAATGAAGATGGGAATCGCGGCTATCGCAATGAAACCTATATTGACAAGGACTATCCTGAACATATTGTCCCATGAGTCAAAAAAAGTCTTTTTCAAGAGAAACAGAAACATTTTTTAATTATATGGTAAAACGCAGTATTTTGTCTACTCCGCAAAAAACGTTTCCTCTGATTCCTTGAGAATAAGTCTTTACTGTTTGCGCGATAAGCGGTATAATGGGACGATATGAGAAAATCGCTTATACTGTTATTTGTCGTTCTGGGTGGAACGGCTTTCGCCCAGAACGCTGAAGCGAGAACGTCTGTTGATTGGACGGTCATGGAGATCACCGCGCAGATGTCTCTGGACATCGCGGCGACGAACATAAAATTGCCGGTCGGAAAGACTATAGCGGAGGAAGTCCTCGAATGGCAGTACGCGGACATGATTCGTCCGACCATTCTGGGCATACAGGCTGACTCCTCCCATACCTTGGGCGATCTCTTGAACGCAGGCGAGATTTCCTTAGACGCGGTGGAAGCTTTAGGCGCGCCGATCCGCCGTACGCCTATGGTTCTGTCATCCGATTTGACAAGGATCACAGCGTCCTACACTGTCAGCCTCAAGAACATCGGCGCGTCCCTGCTGAAACATAGCCGTCCCGCGTCCATCAAGCCGCCCCTTGCCGCGCCGCCAGCGCCGGTCTATACCGGTATCGTCATCCTTGCCGAAGGAGAGTTACCAGTGCATGGGCGGAATACGTCCGCATTAGTTCAACCTTGCCTGTTCCCAAAAATCTGGGATTCTGAAATGAATCTCTTTTACGACAAGTCCATGACCGTCCCTAGAAGCGTCATGTCCGTGCGCTATGCGCCGTCCGCCGCGGTTCTTATGGATACCCCTTCGGGCTTGGAGGAAAGCCTCGAAAGCTTTGTCGGGAAAAAGCCTTTGCGTATCATGGCGGTCGGCGTTTTCGGCGTTTCTCCTACAGACGTCGTCATTAGTAGAGAAGACGCCCTGCTTATTCTTTCTTCGGAAGCAAACAGGAAGCTCCTCCAAGAAGCGCGTATCGTGTTCGCTCTTAACGAGAAAGTTTTTAAAAAGTGAAAAACCATACTTGACACTTTTTATGTTTTTCTGTAAACTATCATTCAATATTTCCATATTGATACAGGTTTAAAGAGGAGACTTTAAAAAATCCCCCCCCCCCCGCTCTGCGGGGGGGGGGGGTTTAAAACCCAAGGGAAAAAATATGGCGTTTCTAAAAAAAAGTTTTTATAGCGCCGTTAATTATTATCACTTCGGGTACATTTATGAGTCGTGTACCCCCCCCCCCCCTGCATTGGTTGGGTGGTGTTGGCGAGTGGGGGGGGTTTTGCGGCATGCGGCAGACGTCGTTACTAGGCGTGGAGATGTG